>JAFGNC010000034.1 GCA_016927175.1 Gammaproteobacteria bacterium
CGGCGACGCGGCGCGGGCCGATCCGGCGCGGCTCCAGGCCGAGATGCCGAGCGGGCGCACACCGGGCGCCAGAGCGGCCGACGATCCGGGCGTCGCGCCGCTCGGTACGGACGAGGAGGCCGCGGGCACGCCGTTGAGCGCCGCCGCAATCGAGACGGAATCCGCGCGTGCCGACCACGGGGCCGGGCGCCAGGGCCTGACGGCGGAAGAGGCGATGAAGGGGCGGCCGGGCCATCCCGAGGAGTCGCCGCGCGGCTTCGCCAGGTTCGTCACGATCGGCGCGGCGATCGTGCTGGCGCTGATCGTGCTGTTTCTGCTGATCTGAGCGCGGGCGGCGCGGCCGCCGGCAGTGAACGGCGGTCGTGCTCCCCCGCTTCGGGTCAGGGCTTGCGGTTCGGGTCGGGTCGGCCCTTGTCCTGTCGAGCGCTCCTCAGAAGGCGCTTCAGCCACGATTCCTTGCGCGCTTCGGTTTCGACGACGCGCTCCTCCGGGTTCATGGACTCGCCGCGCGGCATGTTGGCCGGCTTCTTCTTCATGCGGGTTCTCCGTGATGACGTGCAGATTTCCGATTGCAGCAAGCCACGTGCCAACCCGGGCTCGCGGCGGGCACGAGGTGAGCGCGGGGCACGCTTCTTGCTGCGACTCCGTCCATCGCACGATCTCGAGGAAGGGAAATGAAGGCGGTCACATGGCACGGCAAGAGGGATGTCCGCGTCGACACCGTTCCGGATCCCGCGATCAGGGAACCGACCGACGCGATCATCCGGATCACGACGACGGCGATCTGCGGCTCGGACCTGCATCTGTACGAGGTCATGACGCCGTTCATGGAGGAAGGCGACATACTTGGCCATGAGCCGATGGGTATCGTCGAGGAAGTCGGCGCGGACGTGACGCAGATTCAGCCGGGGGATCGGGTCGTAATCCCGTTCAACATCAGCTGCGGCCAGTGCTTCATGTGCGGTCTGCAGCTGTACTCGCAGTGCGAGACGACGCAGGTCCGGGAGTACGACTGCGGCGCGGCGCTGTTCGGTTACTCGAAGCTGTACGGGCACGTGCCGGGCGGGCAGGCCGAGTACCTGCGCGTCCCGCACGCCGATTTCGGCCCGATCAAGGTGCCGAAAGGCCCGCCGGACGAAAGGTTCGTCTACCTGTCCGACGTGCTGCCGACGGCATGGCAGGCCGTCGAGTACGCCTCGATCCCGGACGGCGGCAGTGTCGCCGTGTTCGGTCTCGGCCCGATCGGCCAGATGAGCGGCCGGATCGCGCGGGCACGCGGCGCGAGAGTCATCGGTATCGATCTCGTGCCCGAGCGGCTGGCGATGGCGCGCCGCCACGGCATCGAGGTCGTCGACGCGAGCGAGGAGGACCGGGTCCCGGAGGTTCTGCGGGACATGACCGACGGCCGGGGGCCGGATGCCGTCATCGACGCAGTGGGCATGGAGGCGCACGGCGCGCCGGGCATCAAGGCGGTTCAGACCCTGAGCGGTCTGCTGCCGGATTCGATCGCGGAGACTGTGTTTCAGAAGGCCGGCGTCGACCGCGTCAACGTGCTGAACGCCTCTATCGAGTCCGTGCGCCGCGGCGGAACGCTGTCGGTGATCGGCGTCTACGGCGGCATGGCCGACCCGCTGCCGATGATGAAGCTGTTCGACAAGCAGATCCAGGTGCGCATGGGGCAGGCGAACGTGAAGCGCTGGATCGGCGATCTGATGCCTTACGTGAACAGCGACGCGGACCCGCTCGGCGTCGAAGATCTCGCGACGCACCGGTTGCCGCTCGACGAGGCACCGCACGGCTACGAGATCTTCCAGCAGAAGCGAGACGGCGCGATCAAGGTGCTGCTGCATCGCTGAACGGGCTCGATTCCGTTGAGAGGCGGGCGTGCAGAGGGCCGCCGTCCGCATCGCCCGCGAAGCCGGCGCAAGAGATTCCAGCGGGCCCCGGCGCCTTCCCGCGCCGCTCGGGGTGCGGTCCGAAGCGCGTGGTATAGTGCGCGCGCGCCGCGCGCCGAGGCGGCGACGTCGAAGAGGGCGAGCGTCGAATGGAACCGTGCATCATCACCGTTGCGATCACCGGCTCCGTGCCGCGCAAGGAACACAACCCCGCCGTACCGATCACGGTTGCGGAGCAGATCGAGTCGACGATTGCGGCTTACGAGGCCGGAGCATCGCTCGTGCACGTGCACGTGCGCAACGACGACGGCTCCACGACGTCCGAGCCGGATAAATTCGCCGCGTTCATCGAAGGGCTGCGCCGGCACTGCCCCGACATGATCGTGCAGTTCTCGACAGGCGGACGCTCCGGCCGGGGCTCCGAGCGCGGCGGCATGCTGTATCTTCGGCCGGACATGGCGTCGCTCGCGACCGGATCCTGCAATTTCCCGAACAGCATCTACGAGAACTCGCCGACGCTGATTCGCGAGCTCGCCGAGAAGATGATCGAGCACGGCGTGAAGCCCGAAATCGAGGTCTTCGATCTGGCTATGCTGTACAACGCCGCGGACATGGCGGAGCAGGGCTTGCTGAAGCGCCCGCTCCACGTGCAGTTCGTGCTCGGCGTCAGGAACGCCCTGCCGGCGCGGCGGGACATTCTGGAATTCGAGGTCGCAAAGCTTCGTGAGCTGATGCCGGACGCGACCTGGGTCGCGGCCGGCATCGGACGCCATCAGCTCGAGGTCAACCGGTGGTCGCTCGAGCTCGGCGGCCATTGCCGCACCGGCCTCGAGGACAACGTCCGCTGGGACAAGGGCCGGCTCGCCGCGTCCAACGCCGAGCTCGTGGCCCGCGTCGCGGCGCTGTGCGGCGACTACGGCCGGAGGCCCGCGACGCCCGCCGAGGCACGCGTTATTCTCGGCTTGAGCTGACCGCGCCGGTCGGCTCGAAGAGGCCGGCTCAGCTTCTGCAACGCCTGCAGGCGCCGCGCATGGCCCCGGAGACGCGGGTGACCGTCGAGCAACTGCCGAAAAGACGCAACCTCCCGACCGTCGCGGTCGCGAAGCGGGCGGACCTGACAGCAGATCATTTCAAGCTGTGGCTGGAGCGCCCCCCGGATTTCGACTTCCTGCCGGGCCAGTACGTCACCATCGGCGCAGGCGGCGTCGAGCGGCCGTACTCGATCGTCTCTTCTCCGCGTGAGCCGCTGATCGAGCTGTTCGTGGAGCGGATTCCGCCGCCCGCGGGAAAGCTCACGCCGCTGCTGCACGCGCTGCGCGTCGGCGACAAAGTCACGATCAGGCCGCGGGCGAAGGGTGTCTTCCTGCTGCGAACGGCGTTTCGTCACCACGTGATGATCGCGACGGTGACGGGCGTTGCGCCTTTCATCAGCATGATCCGTCACTGGGCGGAGGAGCCGTACGGGGACGTCTCGTTCCGGGTGCTCGACGGCGCGAGTTATACGGACGAATTCTGCTACGACGCGGAGCTCGACACACTCGCCGCCCGACATGCGAACGTGCGTTTCGTGCCGACCTGCTCGCGTCCGGCGGACCCTCGTAACGCGGGATGGAACGGCGCGACCGGCCGGGTCAACGTGATCGCCGAGGAGCTCGTTCGGGTATGGGGGCTCGGGCCCGAGGACACGTGCATTTACGCTTGCGGCCATCCGAAGATGATCGAGGACGTGAAAGCGCGCTTCGCCGGAGCCTTCACGCTCGCAGAGGAGCGTTTCTGGAAAGAGCCCAGGCGCTGACAGTGATCCTCGCGGCGATCGCCGAGGCCCCCGGTGCTCCGGCGCCCGGCGGCAACGACACGGCCGCGTTTCCCGCTGCTCGCGACCGCTGACGCACGCGCATCTGCGTGCGTGGATAGATCGGAGCGATCAGAGCAGCGTCGAGGGCTTCGCCGACATGTGAATAAGGCTCCACGGCGATGCCTCCGTGCCGCGCTCGACGACCACCTCGATCAATGCGGGCCGGTCGGCCTCGACGGCACGCTCGAGCACCGGCGCGAGCTCGGCGGGGCTCCGGACACGGCGCGCTTCGACGCCGAAGCTTTCCGCCAACGCAACGAAGTCCGGGTTTCGAAGCTCGGAGCCGATCACACGGCCCGCGTACTGCGTCTGCTGGTCGCGCAGGACGTTGCCGAATGCCTCGTTGTTGAACACCAGGGCCACGACGCCGATGCCGTATTGCGCCGCCGTCGCGAGCTCCTGCACGCCGAACATGAAACCCCCGTCCCCGTTCAGCGATACGACGGCGCGTTTCGGATTCGCGACCTTGACGCCGAGCGCCGTCGGGAAGCCGAAGCCGAGCGTGCCCTGAAACCCTTCCGTCACGTAGGTCCGCGGAGCGAGAACGGGCCAGGCGCCGGTATAAGTCGCGAACCCGAGCTGCGACAGCTCCGGCACCAGAAAACCGTCGCGCGGGATCGCTTTGCGGATGACGTCGAGATATTCCGCCTGCGGCTGAATGCGGCGCACGGCACGTGCCGCGACGGCTTTGGCCGCGGCGATCTCGGCACGCCGCCGCGGATCCGGTCTGACGCGCGCGGCGAGACGGTCCGCCAGCATGCGGCAGGCCGTCGCGGAATCGGCGACGAGCCCGACGTCGGGCTCGAGACGCTCCATCTCCGTCGGATCGATGTCGATGCGGATCAGCGTGGGTCCCCGCGGACGGCGCTCGTAGTGCATCGGGCTGCGCCAGCGCATGTACGGCATCTCGAGTCTGCTGCCGATGCCGACGAGCACGTCGACGTCGTCCCACAGCTCGCGCGCGGCGACGGCGTCGGTTCCGAGCGGGTGATCTTCGGGCACGACGCCGCGGCCGCTGCGAAACGCGGTCACCGGAGCGTTCAGCACCTCGGCGAGCGCGCGCACGTCGTCGGCCGCGTGCTGCGCACCGGCGCCGCACATCAGCATGGGTCGCCTGGCCGCCGCCAGCAGGGTCACCGCTTCGCGTATCGCATCCGGATCGGGCTCGGGCGGAGCGGGACGCTGCGCCGGCGGAAGCCGTGTGACGTCGGCCTCGGAGGTCATCGTGTCCCAGCACATCTCGACGGTGACCGGGCCGGGACGTCCCGAGCACGCGACGGCGAAGGCCTCGTTGACCACGGCCGGCGCGTCACCGACGGCGTCGATTCTAAGCGCATCCTTGACGATGCCGCGCAGCGTCGCCTGCTGGTCGGCCAGCTCATGCAGATGGCCGCGCCCCCGGCCGAGATACTCGGATGGCACCTGGCCGGTCAGGCAGACGACCGGCGAGCAGTTGCCCATCGCGGTCGCGAGCGCGGCCGATGCGTTCAGGACTCCGGGTCCGGGTACGACGGCGCAGACGCCGGGCCGTCCGGTGGACTTGGCCCAGCCCATGGCCATGTAGGCCGCGGCCTGCTCGTGGCGAGGAACGAAGAGCCTCAGCGAGCGGCGCTGCAGCGCGTCGAACAGCGCGTAGATCTGAGCGCCGGGAACTCCGAATACCGTATCGACGCCATTGGCGACGGCGGCATCGACGATTGCCGAGCCGCCGCTGGTGGGAACTGCGTCAGGCGTTGCGGACTACTCCGTCTGCGGCGGGATCATCGGCACCAGAACGAGATCCGGCGCGACCTGGCTGCGAGCCATGCGCAGCGCCTGAGTGACCGAGTTGCGATGCTCGCTGCCGATCGGCACCCACTGATCGGTACGCGGATCCCACGCGCCCATCAGCTCGCGGTCCGGCGTCTGATACACGTAGGCGACGCGGCCGATCCTGAGGAAGTCGACTTCCGGATACACGGTGCCGTCGATCTCGAGAGGACCGACGGTGGCGTCGTAGTCGCGGCCGTACTCGTTCTCGATCTGCCAAGCTTCGAAGATGCGCCGCGCCTTCTCGGCGTCCGTCACGTCGCTGCGCTCGACGAGCGTCTTCAGCTCGGCGACGCGGTCGGCGCGTTCCTCGGCCGCGAACGGGACGTCCAGCTCGACGAACTGCTCGAGCGCATCCACCATCCGGCCCAGCAGGGGAGGAATCTGCCGCTCGAGCTCGGGAACCTGATCGATCGCCTGCCTGAGGCGTTCGACTTCGGCCTGCTGAGCCTCGAGCTGGCGCTGCAGCAGGTCGTTGTATACGACGAGACCATCGACGTCCTTCAGCACGGCGGCGTATTGCTCGACGGTCACCGGAGTTGCCTGCGCCTCCTCCTGCTCCTGCTGCTCTCCCTCTTCCTGAGCGAAAGCCGGAGCGGCGACGGAGACCAGAAGAGCCATGGCCAGGCCCGAATTCAAATATCGCATGGTTTCCTCCCAGTGAGGCCGCTCAAGCTATCTTGTGAAATGCATCACGTCAAGCTGGGTCAGCTCGCAGGGCGGGCCGTTGCCGCGCCGAACCGTTCGCGGGGATTCATCGGCATCGCGTCCGCCATCTGGCGGTACAAAGCCTCGGCTTCGGGGGTCGTCGCGGCCGGAGCCACGATCTGAAGCGTCACGAACTGGTCGCCGGGCGGAGCGCCGGGCAGGCCTCGGCCCTTCAGGCGCAGCTTCTGACCCGACTGGGAGCCCTTCGGCACCTTCAGATCGACGGCGCCGGCGAGGGTAGGGACGGTCACCGTCGCGCCGAGCGCCGCCTCCCATGGCGTGACCGGCACGTCGAGATGGATGTCGCGGCCGTCCGGGCGGAAAAAGTCGTGGGGCGCGAGCCGTACGACGGCGTACAGATCTCCGCGCTCGCCGCCGCCGAACCCGGCACCGCCCTGCGCAGGGAGGCGGATCCGTTGGCCGTCCGTGACGCCCGCGGGCACGCGCACGTTCAACGTGCGTCTGCGCCGCTGGACCCGTCCCGAGTCGTCCATTTCCTCCATGTCGAGCGTCAACGCTTTCGTGACGCCGCGGAACGCCTCGTCGAGGGACAGCGTGATCGTCGTCTGGTAGTCCTCGCCGCGGGATGCGAAGGAGGCGCCTCGCGAGGTCCGGAACCCGCCGCCGAAGCCGCCACCGCCGAACCCGCCGCCTCCGAACAGTGACTCGAAAAAGTCGCTGAAATCGCGTGCGCCGGCCGTGCGGCCCGCTCGCGCGCCGCCGAAGTCGTGGCCGCCTTCCCAGCCGGGGGGCGGCCGGAACTGCTGGCCGGCCTTCCAGTCCCTGCCGAGGGAGTCGTACGCGGTTCGCTTCTCCGGATCGCTCAGGACCTCATAGGCCTCGCCGACCTCCTTGAAGCGTTCCTCGGCGTCCGATTCCTTGCTGACATCGGGATGGTACTTGCGGGCGAGACGGCGGTAGGCGCGCTTGATGTCGTCCTGCGACGCATCCCGCGCGACCCCCATGATCTTGTAGTAGTCCTTATATTCCATCGTGCCTGTTCACCGAACGCTGTTTAACGGTGGGGGCGGCCCGGCCGCTAGTCAAGAGGCGCCGCGCGCACCGGCAGAGGGGGTTGCGCTACAATGCCGCCACCATGTGGATGCCAGACCGCCTGCTGCTTCGCGCCCGCTCGATGGCGACCGCCCGTCGGCTCATTCTGTTCTGCGGCATCGCGGCTGCCGCGATGGCGGCCGCCGGCCCGGCGCTCGCTCACGGCATCGCCGGTGACGACCAGGCGTTCCTGCTGCGGGCGACGGGCATGCACATCGGGCCCTACATCTATCTCGGCGCCAAGCACATGGTCACCGGCTACGATCATCTGCTGTTTCTCGCAGGCGTCATCTTCTTTCTGTACCGCCTGAGAGACGTCGCCGTCTACGTCACGCTGTTCGCGGTGGGGCACAGCGTCACGCTGCTCGCCGGCGTGCTCGGGGGGCTGCACGTCAACTCGTACATCGTCGACGCCATCATAGGGTTGTCGGTCGTCTACAAGGCCTTCGAGAACCTCGGCGGATTCCGGCGGCTCGGGGTCCAGCCGAACACCAAAGCCGCGGTGCTGATCTTCGGCTTCTTTCACGGCTTCGGGCTCGCGACGAAGCTGCAGGATCTCGCGATCTCCGAAGAAGGGCTCGTCGCGAACATGATCTCTTTCAACATCGGGGTCGAAATAGGACAGCTGCTGGCCCTCAGCCTGATCCTGATTGCGTTCACCGCCTGGCGAACGACCGGGAGCTTCCTGCGCCACGCCTATGCCGCGAACGTCGTGCTGATGGCTGCGGGGTTCGTGCTGATCGGCTACCAGCTGACGGGCTATGCCGTAACCTGAGCCGGCCTCGGCCGTGTCTCGATCATGATGGCCCACGAAGGGGGGGATGACGAATGGCGATAACGAGAACTTTGGCGCTGACCGCTGCCCTCCTGCTGGCAGGGGGAATTGCCGCGGCGCAGGACAAGGCGGCCGAGCGGCGGCAGGAGATCGACGCAAGGGCGGAGCAGACGCTCGAGAAACTGTTCGAGGCACAGGGCTCGGCCCGGGATCTGTACGACCAGGCTGCCGGGTACGCCGCGTTCACGGCCACGAAAGCCGGATTCTTCGTGACGGGCGGGGGCGGCACGGGCGTTGCCGTCGACAAAGCCTCAGGCCAGCGCACCTACATGCGGATGGGCACCGGCGGCGTCGGCCTCGGCATCGGCGCGCAGCGCTACGACCTGGTGATCCTGTTCGAGACGCCCGCGCATCTGAACCGCTTCATCCAGGGCGGCTGGGACGCCAGCACGACGGCGCAGGCGGCCGCCGGCAAGGAGGGCGTGACGTTCACGTCGAGCTTCGTGGACGGCGTCGCGTTCTTCCAGCTGACCGACCGGGGCCTGATGGCGCAGGCGGACGTCTCCGGCACGCGCTTCTGGACGGTCGAGGAGCTGAACTGACGGCTTGCGGCGCGGCGGGCGGTCTGCCCGTCTGCCGCGTCATGCGGCTTGTCTCGACGTTCGCGCCGCGGTTTCATTGACGACAGCGTCGCGGGCGCTACTGTGCTAAATTTCGCGACCGGCTCACCCACGGAAGCGCATGCAAAGGCTAGGTGGCAGAGTGGTGATGCAGCGGCCTGCAAAGCCGCGTACACCGGTTCGATTCCGGTCCTAGCCTCCACCTGCGCGGCATCCCGCAACGGGACGTCGAACTCCGAGCCGGGTAGCGAGCGAGTCCTGCCGCAAGCCCGGGTGGCGGAATGGTAGACGCAGCGGACTTAAAATCCGCTGGCCGCAAGGCCGTGCCGGTTCGAGTCCGGCCCTGGGCACCACGAAGAAGAAGCTGACGAAAGAGCTCAGGCGGCGCATTGCCTGGCCGTGCAGGCAGTGACACGATGAAGGCCTGAGCACCGGAGGCCTCGACCGAGCAAGCGGATGCGCCCCGTTCCCGTCTGCTTTCCGTTTGCGGCCGACATCGACGTCGGCGGCGGGCATCCATCGGCCATGCTGCTGATCCGCCATCTCGATCCGAGCCGCTTTCGCCCGATCATCGTGCTGCACGGCCCCGAAGGCCCCGCCGGCGCTTGGCTCGCGGCTCACGGCGCGGATTTCGAGCAGGTGCGGCTCGCGGGCTACGCCGGCGGCGTCCGGCGCCGGCCGCTGCGGGACGCGGGCTACCTGCTGCGGCGGAGCGCATCGCTGGCGCGCCTTCTGCGCGAGGCGCGAGTCCGCATCGTCCATGCGAACGACATCTGGATGCTCGGCACGTGGACGGCAGCGGCGAAGCGGGCCGGCACTAAGCTGGTCTGGCACCACCGATCGGGGGCGCGCTACGGCGCAATCCACCGGCTCGGGTTTTCCCTCGCAGACCAGATGATCGCCGTGTCGTCGTTCGCAGCCGGACGGCGCGCGGGGCATCGCAAGTGCAGAATCATTCCGAATCCCTTCGAGATAGACGGCCGCATGGATCGCGGGCCGTGTCGCGACAGGCTGCTGCGTGAGCTGAGGGTTCCTGCCAACACGCAGATCGTCGGATTCTTCGCGAACCTGAACCGTCCGGTCAGCCGGCGCAAGCGGCCGCTGGTGTTCGTCGAGACCGTGGCGGCCCTTCGCGCGCGAATGCCGGAGCTTCCCGTCGTCGGCGCCCTCTTCGGCAGCGTCAACGAAACGTTCGAGGCCGAGGTGGAGCGCCGCGCGGCCGCGCTCGGAGTCTCGGATAGCATTTTCTGCATGGGCTTCCATGACCCCGTGGAGCCGTATCTGCGCGGCTGCGACGTCGTCGTGGCACCGGCAGTGGATGAGGGATTCGGGCGCGTTCCGATCGAAGCCATGCTGCTCGGCACGCCGGTCGTGGCCTCCGACCATGGAAACCACTCGGACCTCATTCGGCACGGTGCGACGGGTCTGCTTGCGACTGCGGACGATCCGGCCGCGTTCGCCGCAGCGGCTCTGGAGCTGCTGCGCAATCCCGAGCGCCGCAACGCCATCGTCGAGCGGGCGCTGGTCGAGGCACGCTGCCGTTTCAGTGCAAGGGCTTCGGGAGACGCCGTCATGGCGGTTTACGAGGAGCTGCTGACCCCGTCGGTCGACTGAGCTCGCGGCCGGCTCGCCGTGACGCTCGCAAATGTTGTCATCAAGGCAAGACCATCGGGCGTCTGGTACGAATCTTGCGATCGTGTTTGGTCCGTCCCCGGGGCGTATATTCTTTCGAAGAGCGTTTTAACGGCCTTCCATTGCGGTGCTGAATCCCTCGCGCGCGCACCCTCTGAAGACGAGACCAGGCTCTGCGGCGGCACGGCCGACCGCACGCCGCAAGCGACGGTCCCGGCGCGTTTCTACGCTCGCCTTCCTTCACTTCCTCTGCGACGCGAGGAGCGCGCGATCATGACCCCGAAAGTCGCGATCCTCGCGGGAGGGGCCGGCACCCGGCTTACCGAGGAGACGGAAACGAAGCCGAAGCCGCTGGTCGAGATCGGAGGGCGGCCGATTCTGTGGCACATCATGCGGCACTACTACCGCTACGGCTTCGATCAGTTCGTGATCGCGCTCGGCTACAAAGGCGAGCACATCAAGCGCTGGATGCGCGATTACTCGAGTCTCGAAGGCGACATGACGGTGCGATCGTCTTCCGGCGAGATCGTGCGCCACGGCAGTGAATGCGTCGACTGGACCGTAGACCTCGTGGATACGGGGCAGGCGACCTTGACGGGCGGGCGCCTGAAGCGCCTCGAGCCGTGGCTCGGCGGATCGACCTTCATGCTGACCTGGGGCGACGGTGTCTCCGACGTCGATCTCCGTGCGCTGCTCGACTTTCACCGCGTGCACGGAAAGCTCGCCACCGTCACCGCCGTGCGGCCGCCGGCGCGGTACGGCTACATGGAGTTCGACGAGAACCAGGTGACGAAGTTCTCGGAGAAGCCGCAGACCGCGGAGGGCTGGATCAACGGCGCGTTTTTCGTGCTCGAGCCCGGGGTGCTCGACTACATCGACGGCGACGATACGATGTTCGAGCACGCGCCTCTCGAGCGGCTGGCCAGGGCGGGGCAGTTGATGGCGTACAAGCACACGTCGTTCTGGCAGTGCATGGACACGCTGCGGGACAAGTACGTCCTGCAGAAGCTGTGGGATTCCGGCAACCCGCCGTGGAAGACGTGGAGTTGAACAGGAGCCGCGTGAGATGAAGGTCCTGCTGACCGGGCATAAGGGCTATATCGGCTCCCGCCTCGTGCCGATGCTGCTCGAGGAAGGCTTCGACGTGGTCGGGCTCGACACGGACCTGTTCCGCGACTGCACGTTCGACGGCGAGCTGACACAGGTGCCGGAGATCGACGGCGACGTGCGCGACCTGACGGAGCGCGACGTCGAAGGATACGACGCCGTCGTCCACCTCGCCGGCCTGTCGAACGACCCTCTCGGGGACTTCGACCCGTCCCTGACCGATGAAATCAATCATCGGGCGTCGGTCAGACTCGCCCGGGCCGCTCGCAGTGCCGGCGTCGAGCGGTTCGTCTTTGCGTCCTCTTGCAGCAACTACGGTGCGTCCGGAGACCGGTTCCTCAGCGAGGAGGCCGAATTCCGCCCCGTGACACCGTACGGCAGATCCAAGGTCGACGTGGAACACGCGGTCTCGTCGCTGGCCACGGCCGCGTTCAGTCCCGTGTTCCTGCGCGCGTCGACCGCGTATGGGCTGTCGCCGCGGATTCGTTTCGATCTGGTTCTGAACAACCTGACGGCCTGGGCCTTTACGACGGGCCGCGTGTACCTGAAAAGCGACGGCGCGCCGTGGCGGCCGATCGTCCATGTCGACGATATTTGCCGCGCATACGTCGCCGCGCTGAAGGCGCCGATCGGCGCGGTGCACAACCAGGCCTTCAACGTGGGGCTCACGAGCGAGAATTATCAGATCCTCGACATCGCGGCCATCGTGGAGCGCGTCGTGCCGAACTGCCGGATAGAGCTCTCCCCGGACGCGGCTCCGGACAGGCGTTGTTATCGCGTTTCCTGCGACCGCATTGCGCGCACGCTGCACCACTTCAAGCCGGAGTGGTCGGCGCGTCGCGGCGTGGAGCAGCTGTATGAAGCCTTCTGCCGTGTTGGCCTGACGCTCGACGACTTCGAAGGGCCCCGATTCAAACGGATCGCGCACGTCAGAAAGCTGATCGGAGACGGCGCGCTCGATTCGCGTCTGCGCTGGCGCAACGGTGCCGAGTGGAGAGCACGCCGTGCGACCGTCTGACGGCGCCTACGGGCAGATCCGGGCGTGCCGCTCCTGCGGGTCCCGGCGGCTCGAACCGGTGCTCGACCTCGGTGCGACGCCGCTCGCCGACAAGCTGCTGACGGAGGAGGAGCTCGACAAGCCCGAGCCGAGCTACCCGTTGCGGCTCGTCTTCTGCGGCGAGTGCAGCCTCGCCCAGATCGACTACACGGTGCCGCCGCAGGATCTGTTCGGCGGCGACTACCCCTATTTCTCATCGGTCTCCGACGCGCTGCAGGCGCATACGATTGCGAACGTGCGCGAGCTGATGGCATCGCGCACGCTCGGCCCTTCGAGCCTGGTCGTCGAGCTCGCGAGCAACGACGGCTATCTGCTCAAGCACTACAGGCAAGCCGGGATCCGCGTGCTCGGAGTCGATCCCGCGGCAGCGCCGGCGCGAGCCGCGATCGCGGGCGGCATCGATACGAGAACGGAGTTCTTCACGCTCGACCTCGCGCGGCGGCTCGCGGAGGAGGGGGTGCAGGCCGACGTTCTGCACGCGAACAACGTGCTCGCCCACGTCGCCGACACGAATGGCTTCGTCGCCGGGATCGCGACGATTCTGGCTCCCCGGGGCGTTGCCGTCTTCGAGTTTCCGTACGTCCGCGATCTGATCGAGCGCTGCGAGTTCGATACCATCTACCACCAACATCTGTGCTACTTCTCGGTGACCGCCGTCGACCGGCTTCTGCGCCGTCACGGCTTGTACCTGAACGACGTGCGCCGGATTCCGATCCACGGCGGTTCCTTGCGGCTTTACGTCGAGCCGAAGCAGAACTCCGGTCGATCGGTCGAGCAGTTCCTGCAGCTGGAGGAAGAGATCGGACTGACGCGCGTCGATTACTACCACGATTTCGGGCGGCGAGTCGCGCGCGTGCGCGGCAGCCTGATGTCGATGCTGCGGGAGCTTCACGCTTCGAGCAGCACGCTCGCGGGATACGGCGCGCCGGCCAAGGGCTGCACACTGGCGAACTTCTGCGGAATAGGCACCGAGCTCGTTCCGTATACGGTCGACAGGAACGCGTTCAAGCACGGCCGTTTCATGCCGGGAACCCGGCAGCGGATTTTCCCGCCCGAGAAACTCCTGTCCGACAGGCCGGATTACGTGCTGCTGCTGCCATGGAATTTCGCCGACGAGATCGAGAGTCAGCAACGCGAGTATCGGAGCCGAGGAGGGCGGTTCATCGTGCCTATTCCGGAGCCGAGGATCGTCTGATGAGAAACGCCTCGTCCGGCGATTCCGCCCGTCACCTGCCGGCCGCCCGCGCGGGCGGGGCCTGCCCATGCTGCGGTGACGCGGACGTTCGCACGGTCTACGAGATCGGCGGTGTGCCGACGAACAGCTGCATTTCGCTGACTTCACGCGACGAAGCGCTCGCATACCCGACAGGGGATATCCGGCTCGGCTTCTGCTGCAGCTGCGGATTCCTGTTCAACCAGGCGTTCGATCCGTCCCTGACCGAGTATTCCGGCCGTTACGAGGAAACGCAGGCGTTCTCGCCGACCTTTAACGCGTTTCATGAGCGGCTCGCGCACGATCTCGTCGAAAGGCACGAGCTCACCGACAAGGACGTGCTCGAGATCGGCTGCGGCAAGGGCGAGTTCCTGCGCCTGCTCTGCGAGGCCGGCGGCAACCGCGGACTCGGCTTCGATCCCGGCTACTCGAAGAGCCGCGATGCGGCGCCCGATGCGAGCTACACGGTCATTCGCGACTTCTTCTCGGAGCGCTATGCGGATCGCGAGGCCGATTTCGTCTGTTCCAAGATGACGCTGGAGCACATTCCGTCGCCGTACCAGCTGCTTGCAGCGGCGGCGCGGGTCACGCGGCGGCCGAGCGGCGTTCTTTTCGTGCAAGTGCCGGAAGCGACCAGAATCGTCCGTGACTGCGCATTCGAAGACATCTACTACGAGCACTGCTCATACTTCACGGCGGGCTCGCTGGCCAGATTGCTCGAGAGGCTCGGGCTCGCCGTTATTTCCGACGCCGTGGTTTACGACGGCCAGTACCTGATCGTCGAGGCCGTGAACTGCGGTGAGCCCTCGATGCACGGCAGCTCTCGACTCGACGACGTCGCCGAGCTGAGCCGCGTTCTGTCGACCTTCGCACGAAGAAGCGCCGCCGAGATCCGCCGATGGCGGGATCTGATCGGACGGTGGTCCGCCGCGCGCAAACGCATCGTCATCTGGGGCGCCGGCTCGAAGGGGGTGGCATTTCTGCATGCGACAGGATCCGCCGATGCCATAGCGCACGCCGTCGACATCAACCCTCATCGGCAGGGTTGTCACATGCCGGTGACCGGGCACGAGATCGTCGGCCCGCAGCAGCTGCCGGCCCTGCAGCCGGACGTGGTCATCGTCATGAATCGGATCTATCTGCCGGAGATCCGCAGAACGTTGTCCGCGATGGACCTGCGGCCGGAGCTTGCCGCGTTGCAGCCTGCTGACGGGACTTGAGGCTTGCACTGCCCGGTATGCCTGCGTGCCGATTCGATTCCCTTGCTCGATCTGGGCGAAGGGCCGGTCTTCTGCAACGTTCAATGGCCGAGCCGCGCGCAAGCCATCGCGGCAGCGAAGGCGCCCATACGCCTTGCTGCCTGCGCGAGCTGCGGGCACGTCTTCAACGAAGCGTTCGATCCGGACATCGTCGCCTATGCGCCCGGCTACGAGAACTCGCAGCACTCCTCGACCGTCTTCTCACGCTATGCGGAACGGCTGGTCGAGCGCCTGGCGACGGCGTACGGGCTGTCCGGATGCGCGATCGTCGACATAGGCTGCGGCCGCGGGGAGCTGCTCGAAGCCCTGGCGCGCCGTGTCGGCGGACGCGGGTACGGGTTCGACCCGAGCTATTCCGGCGGGGACGCTTCCGCAGACGCGGCCGTGCACGTCGTGCGCGAAGAGTTCGACCCGGAGCGCGCGCGGCAGATCAGGCCGGCCCTGATCTGCTGCCGGCACGTTCTCGAGCACTTGCACGCGCCGGGCGACTTCCTCGACGGCGTGCGCGAGGCGATGGCAGCGAGCGGCGATCCGGTGCTGTACCTGGAAGTGCCGAACGGCACGCACCTGTTGCGTAACGCCATGGTGTGGGACGTGCTGTACGAGCACGTTTCCTACTTCACGGCCCGCTCGCTGCGTCTCGCGCTTCGCAGCAGCGGCTTCCGGATCCACGCTCTGTACGAGGCCTTCGGCGGACAATTCCTCTGCGTCGAAGCGGCTGTCGGGGCGCCGGCGCGTGCCCGCTCCGGGCGGCGTGCACGAGCGAGCGATCCGTCGCCGGCGGACGCTGCCGGGCCCATGACCGAGCGTATCGAGCGATGGAAGAGGTGGAGCTCGGGCGAGCGCAGAAGCGGCCGTACGGCGGCGATATGGGGTGCCGGAACGAAAGGGGTCATGTTCCTGAACCTGCTGGGGCTCAACTCCGATCGACCGATACCGCGAGCTCTGGACCAGAACCCGGCGAAAGACGGCCTCTTCATTCCATGCACGGGCCAACAGATCAGTCTGCCGTCCGTCGATGCGCTCGCAGGCCTCTCATCCGTGATACTGATGAACTCGATCTATTCAGGCGAAGTCGAGGCGAGGCTTGCCGGCATGAACGTTGCCGTAGAGTTGCTCGCCGCGGATTGAACGCCCCTTCGTCCGCGTGCGGCCGAAACGACGCGGGTCAGGTGGGCCGCGCGTAGGGGGCGATCAAGCGGCTGGCGGCGGTCGAAATTGAATCGGGCAGACGGCGCAGCACGAGATGAACGGCCCATAAGCCGTCGTCGCCGATGAACGCGCGCGGGAACAATCGCAGAATCACGGCCGAAGTGACACCCGTGGCGACGGCGGCGCCGGCCAGTATCGCCAGCGGCGGCGCGCTTCGACTCGCGAGCCAGCCCCGTACCGCCAGCAATTCCGCGGCAATCGCGGCGGCGGTCAGAAGTGCCGGCACGAAGGTGGCGAGCAGCTTTGCGACCGGCAGCGAGGTCATCTCGAGCGTCAAGCGGGTCATGAGCACGTAGTTCAGGAAAAGCGCGCAGAACACGCCCGTCGCGACGCCGCCGAGCCCCCAGTACCGACCGACCAACGCGCCGGCGAAGACGGCGATCACGTATACGACCTGCACTGCCGCCGTTCGATAGACCGCCCCCGCGGCGGCGGTCAGGCTGTCGCTGACCCGGACGCCGAGCCGGAACAGGAGGCCGACCGCGAGGATCCGCAGCGGTACGACGGCCGCGCCCCACTGCTCGCCGAGGACGACCGCGACGATCTCGGGCGCGAGAATGACGATGGCGACGCTCGCGGGGAACGCGACCAGGTTGGTCGCCGCGATGCCCCGGCGGTACGCGACCGCCAGCCGCGCGGAGTCCCCCTGCAGCCTGGACAGGACAGGGAACAGGACGCTTGCGATTCCGCGCCCGAACAGAACCGCCGGAGTTGCCGCGAGCCAGTAGGCGCGGCTGTAAAGGCCGAGCGCTTCGGCCCCGAGCCATCGGCCGACGACGAGGTTGTCGGCCTCGATGGCCGAATTCGCCGCCGTACGCCAGACGATCATGCCGCCCCCGAAACGCAGCAGCTCGACGAGCGGGGACCACCGGAACAGGACGGCCTTCGGATGGGGCTGAAGCGTCAGGAGCAGCACGGTGTTGCAGCACACCTGCGCGAGATGGGCCCCTGCGAGAGCCCATACGCCGTAGCCCGACAGCGCGAGGCCGATACCGACGACGCCATAGCCGATGCCGAAGGAGATCACCGCGCAGGTCGCGATCTGACGGAATCTCATACGCCGCCGCATCAGGGCGAGCGCAACCTGCGATGCATTTGCGATCGGAATCGCGACCGACAGCAGGCGCACGATGTCCTCGATGACATCGTTCTGGAAGAACGCAGCGATCGGGGCGGCACCGAGCTGAAGGAGGAGACAGACGACGAGCCCGAAGTGGATCGAGACCGCAAAGGCAGCGCGAACCTGCTCGTCGTCGAGGGTTTCGCGCTGGATCAACGCGCCCGTCAAGCCGAGGTTGGCGATGAAGCCGGCGATCTTGATCGCGACCAGCGCGGCTGCGACGGCGCCGAACATGGCGGGGGCCAGAAGCCGGGCCAGCGCCATCGTCACGATCACTTCCAGCGCGCCCTGCACGAGGGTGCCGGAGAACGCCCAGAACAACCCGCCGAGAACCCTTCTTCCGAGGCCGGTGCGCGGCTCCACGTTCCGCTGCGGTGGATCCCGCTCCGGTCGAGCGTCCACTGCGCGGTCAGCGGCGCCGCATTCGCGCCAGGCGCGCGAGGCGAGGCCCGTGCTCCGGCGGACGGTCGTCTCCGGCATCGATCGACGTCGGCCGGATCGCGACAGACTCGGCGGAGCGCGCGCTGCGGCGAGGCGCGCCACCGAAAGCGCGCGGCCGTCTTTTCATGACATCGTAAAGCCACGGCATCAGCGAGCCGAGCGGCTCGATCATGATCCGCAGGATGTTGAAGCGGACGAAGAGTGCGCGCGTCATATGGCCGTAGCAGCGGATGCGATCCGCCCGCGCCGGGAACCTGCGTCTGACGATGTCGGCATACGCACCGAAAAGCGAGCGGATCGGGTAGGACCTGGTTCCGCGACGTATCGGAACGTAGAACTCGAGCCGCTCCAGCGGCCGCAGCCCGACCCGCGTGGAGCGCTGCGGGTGCTCGCCGTTGAAGAACAGGTGCTCGCGGACGGTGGCGAAGCGGCCGGCCGCCGCAAGCTCTGCGAGGAGCGCGCGATCGCAGCCGACGAAAGGCTGCAAGGGTTTCACCGTTCTGAGCGCGCTGCTTCGGATGATCCCGAAGACCTCGAAACAGGGGCCTCCCCGCAGGCGCGCGCCGAACCGCACGGAAGCCCTCGGATGATCCGTTCCCGTAGAGCCGGGATCGTAGATTCCGAGGCGATTCATGTCCCGGTCGACGATGCTCGAAAGGCTATGACACAGAACCACATCCGGATTCGCGTCGAGGATCTCGATGCACTTCTGGCAGAACGTAGGATCGAGGACGTCGTCGTGCGCGCTCCACTTGAAGTATTCACCGCGCGCGAGCTCGAAGCAGTGGTTGAAGTTCCATACCGCACCCCGATTCGTGGCGTGGCGGCAGTAGCGCACGCGCCGGTCGAGGCGCGCGAAACTTTCGGCTATCCGCCGCGTCTCGTCCGTCGATGCGTTATCCGAGATGATGAGCTCGAAATCCGTGAACGACTGCGCCAGATGCGAGCGGATCGCCCGCGCCAGGTAATTTTCGCCGTTGAGCACCGGCAGCCCTATGCTGAGCCGTGGAGCTGCCTTCTGCACGTCAGCTCGCCCTGTTCAGGTGCCGCTCCGATGCCGCCTACGGACGGGGAACCGAGGGCGACGCGCCGAGTGGAGATCGGTAGTGACTGGAGCAAGAATGCGTTTCGGCCGACCCGCTGGACGGCCTGTGTTTGCCGTCATTCGAGACCACCCCGGCTCTACTCTGTAGTGTCTCGGTCCATCTTATGGACAGTCGTCGGCGGCCGCAACGCTCGCGGTGATGGCGCCCGGTTGCGCCTGCGCGGCTGCAACCGCCGCTGAGGGGAGAGCATCGACGCCGTCGCCGTACCCATGCCGCGCTCCCGGCTGGAACGATCGCGGTGACATGCCGCTCGCCCCGGCGCGGCACGACACGCAGGAGGTTTCAGTGAGCGGCAGACGTCGGCTTCATGTGCTCGGTGTGCGCGTAGGGCATATTGCGCGGCTCGATCAGACGGTCCTCGATACCGAGCAGGATCGGCTGGCCCTTGCGGCGGTAGATGTTCGCCTTGGCGTTGTAGACGTGCCGCGAGATTCCGTGCCTGTCGCTGACCGTGATGCGCCGCACCGTGAACCCGCCGCCTTGGAGCCGGACTCCGGTCAGGTACGACTCGATCCATTCCACGCGGTCCCCGGACAGCGTGAGCCCCTTCAGCTGAGACAGCGTCTTGGTCGCCTGCGACACGAACTCGAGCGTGCCGATCTCCGAGGACTCACCGAGCTCGGCACGGAAGTCGCCGACGAGGATCTGGTGAGGCAGCGCGCACTCCATCATCCGCGCGAGCTCGAGCGTGACGTCGCCGACGATGTAGTGGTAGAGCGTCGGGTTCAATCCTTCGGACTGGTGGAACTCGTAGCTGCGGCCGACGTGAAAGGCCGCTCGCAGCTTCGGCACGGTGTCGTGCACGCACCTGCGCCGGGCGATCGCGTTGTCGGCCAGAGCGAGATACATCAGG
The DNA here is from genome assembly GCA_016927175.1 of Gammaproteobacteria bacterium. Taxonomy (GTDB): domain Bacteria; phylum Pseudomonadota; class Gammaproteobacteria; order Steroidobacterales; family Rariloculaceae; genus ZC4RG20. The sequence continues at coordinate 19,716 of JAFGNC010000034.1, forward strand.
TGATAGAGATTGACGTTCGCATCGAGCCCGAGGTCCCGGTTCCAGACGTAGAAGCCGTCACCGGTCGTCGCGCGGGCGAAATCGATGCCGATCTTCCTGTCGAGCAGCTTGCTCTGGGCCGCGTTCAACGAATAGGCGAGGCTGTTCAGCTGCGTCATCTGCTCGAAGGGGCTCAGGAGGCTGAAACCCACGATGTCGAACTGCGCGACGGCGCGGCAGGGCACATACGTGATGCTGTAGCGCTTGATCATCTTCTCGATGATGTCTTCGTGCGCCGGGTTGCTCGCGAGCGCGGCCCGCAGCGGCAGGTGCAAGCGCTGGACTCCGAGCAGCCGCACGACCTCATCCATCTGGCGCGGCGTCTGCTGCCGTCGACCGCACAGCAGCGTCTCGAGGAACTGCCTCGACGGCCACAGCTCACGCGATTCCCCGGCGCCGGCCCTTGCGGTGGCGTGCGAGATCTCCGCGACGGCGTAATGCGGCACGACCACGAGGGAAATGCCCTCGTTCTCGGGGCACCAGCACAGAATCACGTTCTGCCCCAGCTTCCAGAGGCCGTGCAGTGATTTGTCGAGGTGGATCAGGTCGTCGCGTTCTTTCAGGCTCATGTCCGAGGTAATCGCCGACAACGCGTCGAGATAGCCGCCGACGCTGGCGAGCCCGAAGATTTCCGTATCCGAAGAATCCATTGCCGGATCACGTCCCTGGTGTCGGGCCCGCGCGGAGCCCAGTGGTCTCTCTCCCAGACCGCGCGATGCCGCGCTTGTCGCCGTTGTGCGACATATTACAGGAGTTTCCGGGAGCGGGTTAGTTTGCAGCGCTCTTTTTTTTGATTGGAGGCGCTACAGATCGAGCAAGACGCGCGGCACGGGCCGCGCCCGTTTAGTGCCGCACGGGCTCATCCTCGTCGACAGCCGGCTCGGGCTCGCTCTCTTCGGAACATGAGCGGAGCCCGAGCTCATCCGCCACGGGGCGGGCGATCGTGGCAGACACCGTGCGGAGCTCGTAGACCGCGTGCGCTTGACGCGTGCACACCGGGCAGTCCGTAGCGCCGAGCGACACGGCAAAGGCCAGATGACCTATCTCGGTGTGGCAGTCGGGACAGCGCACGAGAATCAGGTCGGTCGGCCGGAAGTCACAGGGCTGCACGTAGCGGAATTCTCCGCGCCGGTAGACCAGCACGAACTCGGCCGTGCGACCGGCGTCGTCGGGGGGATCGGTCTCGTCGCCGCTTTCGGACGCATCGATCTCGACGAGCTGACCGTCGCGGCAGGCGAGATGAGGCATCCCCGCACCCTCCACGATCTCGCCGATCTCGCCGAATTCCTCTGCCTCGTCGGCGAGCCTCAGCGTTTCGTCGGAGGGCAGGCAGTAACACCGCTTCACACGGTGATTCCGCTGAACGGCCTCCCGCACTCTCGAAAAGCGCTCCGGCACAGCCGCGCTTTCGACCGAAACGACGGGCGGCTCGACGGCCAGATACGGACGCTCGATGTCATCGCCCGTCTTGAGGTAATAGACCCAGGCAGCGATGCAGCCGTGAGCCGGAAGCTCGTAGACCACGGAAAGGCCGGCCAGACACTGCGGGTCCGCAACCACCGCGCTAAAAAAATCCCGGCCTTGGGAGATCAGCCAGCAGCGCACGAAGGGGAAGGTGTCTTCGAGGCCGCTGTTCGTGAGAAGCTCGAGCACGTGCAGTAGGTCGTAGTTCGCGGCCCGGGCGTCCAGCTGGTCGTAACGGTTCTGGAAAGCCTGGATCTCCCCGGGGCTCAACGGCTCGAGCGCGTCGCGCAGCGTATCGGGCCGGCGCGAGAGGTCCGAGCCGGCTTGTACTCTGGCGATTTCGATCAACCGCCAGAACTCTGTAGGCGTCATGCTCTTCGGCATCCCTGCCCCTATCGAGACCTTCGCGGCAGAAGGGAAGCGCGGGGCTCACTGTACAGCGCAACGCCGCGAGGTTCAAAAGCAGATCACGGCTGACGCGACGAAAAAATCCGAGCCGCTCCTCGACATGGCCGCACTTCGGAACAGCTAACCGCAAAGCTGACATGTGCGGTTCCGGCGCTTGCGACAGAACCGAATCGAAGTGCGCAAAGACCATGCGGCAACTGCCCGACCGGGAAATGGGGGAACACCCGAATCGGCGCAGGTGCGAGCGGCTCGGTCCCGACCAGCGTAGGAGTCATCGTCGAGATCGTTACCGGCCGACCCGGCGGAGCGCGCATCCGCACCGCCGGTCGAGCCAAAGATACCGCCTGCCGCCGCTCTCGCGGCGAGCTTGCAGACAGAGGGGGCAAGCGCGTTGCCGCGCTGCTCGGAGGAGGCGCGATGCGGAGAATGCGTGCCGGGAAGATGCCGACGAGAGCCTTCCATAGCCTCGATCCCACCCCACGTTTTGAACCGTATTCCGTTACAGCAGCGAGTGCGTCGGCTTTGACCCGCATCCGCATGCAAGGGCGAAACAACGCGTTGCTCGCCCGCGTGCGCATCCGCGCTCACTGCTCGAGTCTCAAAATATAGTAAGCGATACTATCAATGCAAGCTCGTTCGCGGCGCGTGGCGCGATCGCGCGCTGCGGCGCGGCTCGAGCCGCAGACCACGGCGCCCCCGCCGAGCTCCCGGCCCGCGGCTCTGCCGGCGCTCGCCTGTCCACTCGGGGCGCGAATACCTGCTGGTCAAGGGCTCACTCCCGGGGCGCCGATCGCGGGTTTGCCGTTTGCGGTGCGGGCTGTGGCAGGATAGCCGAAGAGAATCGCAGCTCCGCCGCGCCCGGGCGCATCGTGCCGTGAGCGGCGCGGTTGGCGGGGGCGACAGAACGGGCCGGATCTCGAGGGAGCGATGTCGTCGGAGAACGTCAAGACCGGGCTCTATACCGCAGCCATTCTGGCTGTCCTCGGCCTGTCGGCCCTGGCGTGGGAGACCTTTGTTTCGAAGCCGTCCGGCTCGAGCGTTCCCGAGAGTCCTTCGGCCTCGGTGTGTGCCGGGCAGCAGGGCGACTGCGACGGTACCGAGCCGCGGCAAGCCGCTCCTGCGCCATCGGCGCCGCGCTCGACAGGCGCGCCATCGGCGTTGGACCCGACAACCTCGCCGTCGGCGCCGCGTTCGACAGCCGCGCCTTCGGCGACGGGCTCGGCAGCCGCGCCTTCGGCGGACCGTTCCGCACCGGTGCGCCCGGCAGCCGCGCCTTCACGCGTGGTGAAGTGGCATCCGGGACACTACATGCAGATCCTGCGCGGCCCGTGGCACCTGCGGCAGGACAACCGTTTTGCGCTCTACGACGAGATCGCCGACGAAGCGCGCATCGAAGGCGTGGTCGTGCCGATGCCGTGGTCCCAGCTCGAGCGCTCGCGCGGCGACTATGCCGCAGGCATTCGGCTGCTCGAGGCGGAGCTCGAGAAGCTCGAGAGCCTCGCCGTGCCGAAGCGGATGTTCGTGCGGATGATGGATTCGGGGTATCTCGACGAATGCCCTGCGACTTCGATGATCCCGGAATACGTCACGGAGCTCGGCGGGACGTTCGACACGGGCAAGGGGTGCATGTGGCGCCGGTGGGACCCGACCGTCATGGGTTACTACATCGACATGCTGAAGGCCTACGCGGAAGCGCTCGACGACGAGCCGTTCTTCGAGGGCATCGTCGTGCTGCGCGAGCTACCGCTCGCATGGGGCGGAACCAAAGCGCCTCCGGATTACAACAACCGCCGCTACCGCGAGCAGCTGGACCGTTTGATGACCGAGGCCGTTGCCGCGTTCCGGACGTCGCTGGTCGTGTCGCCGACCAGCTGGGTCGGCTCGGAAGAGCACACGGTGCGCCACATCGAGCACGTGCACGCGATCGGCGGGGCAGTCGGCAACATGGACGTCTGCCCGGACTGCGAGATGTGGGCCGACCTCGCGATCCGCGGCGAGCTCGGCGAAACGGACTTTCGCGCGAAGATGCCCCTCGTCTACAGCGTCGAGACATCCGTTCTGGGGCTCGACGCCGTCGGGCCCGACGGCGGCTACACGCCGCCGCAGATCTATGAATGGGCGAACGACGTGCAGCGCGTCACGCACCTGTTCTGGGACCGTAACGACTACGCGGGCGCGCAGGAGCAGCGCTGGCCGGCGACGCTCGACTTCATCCGCTCGAATCCGCTGACGAACACCGCCTGCCCGGAGAATGTGGGCGCCTGCAGGACGGACTGATGCATCCGGCCGGAAGCTGCAGCAGGCACCGGGAGCTCGCGGAGACGGAAGCCGGTTCGCGCCACCGGCGGAGAGGGGGGCGCAGCCCTCGGGACTACAGGCGCTTCGGACGGCGCGAGCTCGGGCCTTTGGAGCCGGAAGGCTCCGTCGTCGTGCCGCTGTCATCGTCCCGCATGCGCGGCAGCAGCACTCTCGTGCGCCACACTTCGTAAGGGTCCCAGCCAGCCGCTTCGGGATGAGCCGCCTCGGGTCCGGAGGAGTCCTTCAGCGCATCCGCCTTGTGTTGCTCGATTCTCAGTATTTTCGCGGTCATTGTTCTTATC
>JAFGNC010000228.1 GCA_016927175.1 Gammaproteobacteria bacterium
ACGCCCAGCGAGTCGCCGAAAGCGGCGAAGCGCGCGCGGTCCTCCGCGGTCGGCGCGTCGAGGACGCGCAGCACGACGGCCGCCGCATCGTCGCCGACCGCCACCTCGGCCTGCGGCAGCCGGCGCTTCACGTCGGACGCCTCGACCGCCCTCGCCAGATCGCCGATCGCGCGGTCCATCGGCGGCACGAGCACCGGGCAGTGCGACATGTCGGTGATGTACGGCGCCGCGCGCTCGCGGAACCCGACCAGCACGCGCCCCTTGGCCTCGACGTACTTGACGCCGAGCCGCGCGCGGCGCCGGTAGTTCCACTCGGGCCCGAGGATCGGCGCCAGCCATTCCTCCGGCGCCATGCCGCCGATCCTGGCGAAGGCCTCCTCGACGACGCGCTGCTTGAAGCGCACCTGCGCCGCGTAATCCATGTGCTGCAGCGCGCAGCCGCCGCAACGGCCGAAGTACTCGCACGGCGGCTCGACGCGGTACGGCGCAGGCTCGACGATCCTGACCAGATCGGCTTCGCCGTAGCGCCGCCGCTTGCGGCGCGGCGCGATGACGGCCCGCTCGTCCGGCAGCGTGCCTGCCACGAACAGGCGCCGGCCGGCGACGTCGGCGACGCCCTGCCCGTCGTGGGTCAGGTCGACGATGTCCGCTGCGAGCTCCGGCGGTGCGGCACCCGCCGCCCCGGCGCCGGCAGTGCGCGCTGCGGATCCGCCCGCCGCCTTCGACCTCACGCGAGCCCCTCGCGCGCCGTGCGCCATGCATCGAGGAACTCGAGCAGATGCGCCTGGCCCGACTGCTCGAGCTTCGCTTCGAGCTGCGCCGCCTCCGCGTCGTAACGCTCGCGATCGATGACGCCGCGGATCAGCTGAAAGCGCAGATACACGAGATATGTATTCAGCACGTCCGTCTCGCAGTAGTTGCAGATCGCGGCGACCTCGCCCCGCTGCCAGCAATCCCAGACCTTCCCGCCGCTCATGCCGAGCTTGCCGGGCAGGCCGACCAGCTGCGCGACGAGCTCGAGCGACGCGCGACCACTCGACTGATACCCGGACAGGACGTCCATCAGATCGAGGTGCCGCCAGTGAAAGCGGTTCAGGTAGTTGTTGAAGCGGAAGTCTCGATCGCCGTCACCCATCTCCCAGTAGCGGGAAGCGTCGACGCCGTGGCGCAGGCACCGGTAGCTCAGCACCGGCAGATCGAAGCCGCAGCCGTTCCACGACACGAGCTCGGGGTTGTAGCGCGTCAGCCCTTCGAAGAAGCGCTTCAGGATCTCCTTCTCCGGAGCGCCGTCGGCGCCGAGACTGAACACCCTGACGTCGTCGGCCGTCCTGAGCACGCCGGAGATCGCGACCACGCGATGCTGCGGCAGCGGCAAGAAGTCGGTGTTTCTCGCCTGCTTCTGCTTGAAGAACATGATTCTCGCGACGGCGTCGTCGTCGAGCTCCGGCACGCTGTAGAGCCTGCGGCCGAGCTCGACGTCCGGCACCGTCTCGATGTCGAAGACCAGTGTGTTCACGCGCCATCCCCCCCGCCGGCTTCGCGGCGCATCAGCACGGCCACCGCGACGATCAGCCCTGCCTCGTCGGTCAGGGTCAGGTGGCCCTCGCCGATACCGAGCCGGTCGCACATCGCCCGGCCGCGCTCGGAGTAGATGACCTGAGGCTGCCCGAGCGGGTTAGGCATCATGCCGACGTCGCGGACCCACATGCCGTTCGCGAACCCGGTGCCCATCGCCTTGACCACCGCTTCCTTGGCGGCGAAGCGCATCGCGAGAAAGCGCTGCGGCCGCTTCGCGGAGGCGAACAGCTCGAGCTCCGGCTCCATCAGCACGCGCCGCGCGAACGCATCGCCGTACTGGGCCCACATCCGCTCGAATCGTGACAGCTGCACGACGTCCGTTCCGATACCGAAAATCACCTTTCTAGAGACCTCTGGCCAGGATGTCCTTCATTACGAGCCGGCTCTTCAACGGTTTGTCGCCCAGGTGTTCCTTCAGCACGCTGCCGAGCAGGCGCTTTGCGGCCGCGAGGCTGACGTCGTCGTCGAGCGCCTCCGAGCGCAGAGCGATCAGCTCCTTCCCCCAGTACGCGCGCTCCTCGGCAACGCGGTCGGGCACGGCTTTAGGGCCGGTTTCGGCTTCGTATATATATCGGCCTTCGGGTTTCAGCGGCTCGCCGCTTTCGATGTCGCAGTCGAGCTCGAGGCCGTAGCCCAGCGCGCGCAGGAAGCGCAGCTCGAAAAGCCGCAGCACGCGCGCCACGCTGTGCGACGCGGCGAGGCTCGACAGGCAGTCACTATAGCAGGAAAAGACCGTATCGTTGGGGTCGCCGCGCACCAGCAGCCGCAGCAACAGCTCGTTGACGTAGTAGCCCGCGAACAGCGCATCGGCCGACAGCTCGAACGCCGCCCCCTCCGGCTCGACCTGCGTCAGCCGGCCGAGATCCCCGCGGCGTGTCCAGGACAGGCGCAGCGACACGAATGGCTGCAGCAGCGCCCGCTGCCCCTTGCGGCCCGTGCCACGCGAGCCTCTGGCGATCAGGCCGACGCGGCCGTGCCGCGCCGTCACGCACTCGAGCAGCTGGCTCGTGTTCCGGTAAGGGCGCTGATGCAGGATGAAGCCCCGCTCGAGCAGGACCTGTTCGCGGTCGCTCATTGAACGTCGAAGCCGAGCCGCGCAAGCTCCCTTTCGCTGTCCGACCAGTGCTCGCGCACCTTGACCCACAGCTCCAGGTGCACGCGGCCGCCGAGCAGCTCGCGCAGCTCGAGCCGCGCCTCGCGCCCCGCCTGTTTCAGCACGGCGCCTTCCTTGCCTATCACGATCGGTTTGTGACCTTCGCGCTCGAGCCAGATCAGCCCGTGCACGACCCACTGGCCGTCCTCGTTCTGCGCCATGTGCTCGATCTCGACCGTCAGGCCGTAAGGCACCTCCTGGTGCAGCACGTTCATCAGCTTCTCGCGGATGATCTCGGCGGCACGGAACGCGACGTCGCGATCCGTTTTGACCTCGAGCGGGTAAAGCTGCGGGCCCGGCGGCAGCCGGCCGAGCAGCTCCGACACGAGCCGATCGAGGTTGTCCCCTTTACGCGCCGAGATCGGCACGTAGGCCGCGAACGGAAATGCGGAGAAGCGCTCGAGCAGCGGCAGCAGCTTCTCCTTGTTACGGATCGTGTCGGATTTGTTCAGGACCAGTATCGTGCGCTCGACGCGCGGACCGAGCAGGTCGACGAGCGCCATGTCCTCGTCCGTCACGTGCTGCGCATCGACGACGAGCAGAATCAGATCGCACTCCTCGACCGCCTGATGGATCGCCCGCGCCATCAGGCGGTGCATCGCCCGCTTCGAGCGCTGCGCGTGGCCGGGCGTGTCGATGAATACGGCCTGGCAGCCATCGCGGTTCAGGATGCCGAGGATCCGGTGCCGCGTCGTGTGCGGCTTCGCCGTCACGATGCTGACCTTCTCCCCGACCAGCGCGTTCAGCAGCGTGGATTTGCCGACGTTCGGGCGGCCGACGATGGCAACGAAGCCGGAGCGCCGGGCGCCGGCTTCCCGTTCATTCTCCGTCACGCGTCAACTCCGCGAGCATTGCGGCCGCGGCCTCCTGCTCGGCAAGTCGACGGCTCCGCCCCCGGCCGATCGTCCTCGCGTCCTTCTGCTCGACCTCACACACGACCGTAAATACCTGCTCATGCTCGCGCCCGCGAACAGAATCGACCGTGTACGCCGGCAATGTCAATCCGCGCCCCTGCAGCCACTCCTGCAGCCGCGTCTTCGGGTCCTTCAGATCGGCGGACTCGGGCAGGTGGCGGAAGCGCTCCGCGTACAGCTCGTCGATCAGCTTCTCTGCGGGCGCGTTGCCGCCGTCGAGCAGCACCGCGCCGATCAGCGCTTCGAGCGCATCGGCCAGCACGGCCGCACGCTGTGCGCCGCCCGAGCGCAGCTCGCCGCGGCCGAGCACGAGCTCCGAATCGACGCCGATCGCGCGGGCGATGTCCGCGAGCGTCGCCTGGTTCACGAGGGATGCCCGCGCGCGGCTCAGATCGCCTTCGGCATCCTCCGGGCGCAGCGCATAGAGCCGTTTCGCGATCGTGAAATTCAGGAAAGCGTCGCCGAGGAATTCGAGACGCTCGTTGTTCAGCTTCGAGGCGCTGCGATGCGTCAGCGCGAGCTCGAGCAGGGAGGGATCGTCGAAGCGGTGATGCAGGTGAGTCTCGGCCCAGCGGGCGCGAGCCTTCACCGCCTTATCTCGACCTGCTTGTCGAATGTGACCAGAAACCAAATATCGGCGAGGAAAGGTGTGCGGTTGTCGTACTGGATCCGGAGCTGATAGCCGTTCGAAGCCTGCTCGATCTTAACATTCTCCCGCGGCAGCGTGATGCCTTCGACGTCGAAGCGCCGCCCGACCGCGTTTCTGATCATCCCCGGCGTCGCGCCGGTGCCGTCAAGCTCGTCGCGGACGTCGTTCAGCACCGTCGTCAGGCGCATGTTCTGCAGGTACATCGGCACGAGCTTCAGCGCCGCGTAGCCGACGATACCGAAAAGCCCCGCCAGGATCAGGAAACCGATTGCGGTGATGCCGGCCTGCTGCCGCCTGCCGCGAAGCTCTCTGAGCCGTCTCATTCTATGCTCTTGCCGATCCGGCTCCACCGCGGGCCGCCTTCGCTCGGGGCACGCCAGTTCATCCAGATCCGCTCGGCGCGGCCGACCAGCCGGTTCTCCGGGATGAACTCGACGCCTGGAAATCGGCTGTCCCGGCTGTTGTCGCGGTTGTCACCCATCATGAAATAGTGGCCCTGCGGCACTTTGTAGGTTCCCCCGCGGCTCAGCGCGCCGCGGGTCAACAGCAGCTTGTGCTCGTCGTCGCCCAGCTGTTCCTCGGCCAGCGCCGTGCCCGGATCGTCCTGATACGGGCCGACGATCTCCATCGGGATCTTCTCGCCGTTGATCGTCAACTGCTTGCTGCCCTGATCGTAGTGCACAGTGTCCCCAGGCAAACCCACCACGCGCTTGATGTAATTGACGGCCGGATCGGACGGCAGCTTGAACACGACCACGTCGCCGCGCTCGGGCTCGCCTATTTCGAGAAACTTGCTATTTATAACCGGCCAGCGCAGGCCATACGCGAACTTGTTCACAAAAATGAAATCTCCCTCGAGCAGGGTCGGCATCATGGACCCGGAGGGAATGCGAAAGGGCTCGAACAGGAACGACCGCAACACCAGAACCAGCAACAGCACCGGGAAAAAGGATTTTGCATATTCGACAACGACCGGCTCCGCCGCGGCGCCGCCCTCACCGCCGCGGGCGAGCCGTTTGCGCCTCAGAAGCAGCGCGTCGAACGCCCATATCAACCCGGTGACGAAGGTCGCGACGACCAGTATCAGCGCAAAATCCAACGATCTCTTCCCTTAGGGCTTGCGGCGTAAGTCATTCAGTATTCTTCATTTCTTCTCCGCCTGCAACACGGCGAGGAAGGCTTCCTGAGGGATTTCGATGGAGCCGAGCTGCTTCATGCGGCGCTTGCCGGCCTTCTGCTTCTCGAGCAGTTTCCGCTTGCGAGTCACGTCGCCGCCGTACAGTTTTGCCGTAACGTCCTTGCGAAAAGCCTTGACCGTGCTGCGGGCCACGATCTGGCTGCCGATCGCCGCCTGCACGGCGACCTCGAACATCTGCCGCGGAATGACTTCGCGCAGCGTCTCGACGAGCGCGCGCCCTTTCCTTTCGGCGCCGTCGCGATGCACGATCATGGCCATGGCGTCGACCCGCTCCTTGTTGATCAGGATGTCGAGCTTTACGAGCGGGGCCGCCTGAAAGCGCACGAACTGATAGTCGAACGATGCGTATCCGCGGCTGACCGACTTCAGCCGGTCGAAGAAGTCGAGCACGACCTCGGCGAGCGGCAGCTCGAACTCGAGCGACACCTGCCCGCCCAGATACTGCAGCTTCTTCTGCACGCCGCGCTTCTCGATGCACAACGTGATCACGTTGCCGAGAAATTCCTGCGGCACCAGAATGCTCGCGAGGATGATCGGCTCGCGGATCTCGCGAATCCTGCCGGTCTCCGGCAGCTGCGAAGGGTTCTCGATCTTCTGGACTTCGCCGTCTACCGTCTCGACCTCGTAAACGACCGTCGGCGCGGTCGAGATCAGCGACAGGCCGTGCTCGCGCTCGAGCCGCTCCTGCACGATCTCCATGTGCAGCAGGCCCAGAAAGCCGCAGCGGAAGCCGAAGCCGAGCGCGACGCTGGTCTCCGGCTCGTACGACAGCGCCGCGTCGTTCAGCGACAGCTTCTGCAGCGCCTGCCGGAACGCCTCGTAGTCGTCGGAGCTGATCGGGAAAAGCCCTGCGAAGACGCGCGGCCGGATCCGCTTGAAGCCAGGCAGCGCCGGCGCGTCGCCTTGGGGCCCGACGATCGTGTCGCCGACCGGGGCGGCGTCGATCTCCTTGATCGCCGCCATCAGGTAGCCGACCTCGCCCGCCCGCAGCGAGTCGCGCTCGGTCGGCGTGGGCGTGAAGACTCCGACCCGGTCGACGGTGTACTTTCGGCCCGTCGAATGCACGACGATGCGCTGCCCCTTGTCGATGGAGCCGTTCACGACGCGCACGAGCGACACGACGCCGACATAGCTGTCGAACCAGGAGTCGATGATCAGCGCCTGCAGCGGCGCGTCGACGCTGCCTTTCGGCGGCGGAATCCGTTCGACGATCTGCTTCAGCAGGTCCTCGACGCCGTAGCCGGTCTTCGCGCTGATTCTGAGCGCGTCCTTCGCCTCGATGCCTATGATGTCCTCGATCTGCGCGATGACGCGGTCGGGGTCCGCCGCGGGCAGGTCGATCTTGTTGATGACCGGCACGACCTCGAGCCCCTGCTCGATGGCCGTATAACAGTTCGCGACGCTCTGCGCCTCGACGCCCTGACCCGCATCGACGACGAGCAGCGCGCCCTCGCAGGCCGCGAGCGAGCGCGACACCTCGTACGAGAAGTCGACGTGGCCGGGCGTGTCGATCAGGTTCAGGTTGTAGACCTCGCCGTCCGGCGCCTGGTAGCGCAGCGCAACGCTCTGCGCCTTGATCGTGATGCCGCGCTCGCGCTCGAGGTCCATCGAGTCGAGCACCTGATCCGCCATTTCGCGCTCGGTCAGCCCGCCGCACAGCTGTATCAGCCGGTCGGCCAGCGTCGACTTGCCGTGGTCGACATGGGCAATGATCGAGAAATTACGTATCCGATCCAACATTGAGGCGGACTGCGCTTTCGTGTTTTGACGTGGAAGAAGAGCGGCGGAACGAGGGCTACCGGAGCTTCGCCAGATGCCGCAGCACGTTGTCCCGATCGAGCGGGTACTCCGACAGCTCCTCGTCGCCGTCGGTCAGCACCGGGATGCGCAGCCCGTAGCGGCGCTCGAGCCCCGGGTCGTCGCTGATGTCGACGATCTCGACGGCCGCGCGCCCGGCGATCAGCGGCGCGAGCTCGGCTTCCAGCTCCTCGCACAGATGACAGCCGGGCCGGCTGTACAGCGACAGCGTCTTCATGGCCGCGCCCGGACGCGCACCCGCTCGGCCGTCAGCCTCTCGGTGCGGCGGCGCAGCCGTGGCGCCGCTGCGAGCGTCGCGCCGAGCCCCGCGGCGGCCCCGACCAGGCAGCCGAGGTCGGACTGCGTCGCGAACGCTCCGATCGCGCCTCCCGCGAGCAGTGCGCCGAGCGGCAGACCGTGCAGCAACAGCGTGCTCGCGAGCACCTGGTCCGCCGGCAGCGACACGCTGACGCGATCGCCGACCTCGAGCGGCAGGTCGCTCGTGATCCGCGCGCTCCTCTGCTGCGCGCCCCACGACCACATGCAGAATCCGGAGCAGCCGGCGCAGCGCTCCGCGGTGTCGAGCTCGACGTCGAAGCCGTGGCGACCCGCGGCACGGACGACCGTCGCCGCGACGGTCAGGCAGGACGTGTCGGCGTCGCGGCTCACTCGGCCGACAGCGAAGTCGCGATCGTGCGGACCGTCTGCTTCGGCACCTCGCCGATCGCCGTGACTTTCCGGCCGTCCAGCGTCAACGAGAAGGCATTCGTGCTGCCGACGCTGGAGAAGCCCTCCAGCACGTCGGCGTCGTTCTTCGGATCCTCGATGAACACCGATACGGTCGCGAGGCCGTCGGAGTAGACCAGGTGCTCGACCGGATAATCCGAGCCCGCGATCACGCGCTGCATCGCCGCCGACAGCCGAAAGCCGCCGGGCAGAATCGACGCGCGCCACAGCACCTGCTTCTCGCCGTCGCCCGCATGCGCGTCCGGCTGCGGCGGCGGCGTGCGCAGGAACGTGAAGCCTTCGGTGTCGATGGCCGGGTGCAGCGCAGACGCCGGAATGAAGTCCGAGATCTGGATCTGCGTGAACAGAATCTGCTCGACGATGTCGTCGTTCTCGTCCCTGATCTGGGACTTCAGCGGCATCGCCGTTTCGCGGTCGAGCCACAGCATGTAACCGTAGCGGTACTCGTCCTTCGGCTTGATGCCGATCACCTGAACCGGGCGCTTCGCGACGCGGGCAGAGCGGTACATCTCGAATTCGTAGTGCGGCTCCAGCCCCTCGGAGTAGCTCGGCAGCGAAGACGTCAGCGGGCTCTGCTCGCTGCGGCGGGCCTCCTCGAGCAGCACGAGCTCGCGGTCCGGCAGGATCACGCGGACCGTATCGCCTTCGCGGATGATCTCGCGGCCGACCCCGTCGAGGGACATGATCCGCTCGCTGATCTTGCCGTGATGATTGCGGTGCACGACGTGCAGGGTCTCGGCGTTGCCGTCGAGCACGTGCACGAAGGTCCCCTCGTAATTCAGCTCCTCGACGGCGCGGTTCATGCGGTCGAGCCACATCCGCACGTCCTGCGCATCGGCTTCATAGACGGCGAAGACGAGCAGAGCGCAGGAAAGCCTGGCGCACGCCGTACCGAACGCGGTCATTGCGGCTCGCTCTCGGCGGCGTCAGCGGCCGGCTGGTCCGCCGTGCCGACCACGTTCGAGTGCACGGACGTGCGGCTGAGCCGCGAGGCGTACTCGCCGTGATGCATCAGGTAATTCGTGAGCCTGACCGGCGGAGGCGAAAATACGCGGTTGTCCGGCGCCTCGGCCGGCACGACGTAGCTCGGAACGTCGGGAGCCTCGATCGTTTCTGCCTGGAGCGGGCCGGACAGCGGTGCCTGCGCGCCGCCGCCGAGATCGTTGATCGTTCGCACGGTAAACAACGCGGCGATCGCCACGGACGCGGCGATGCCGACGCCGAAAGCGGGATTCACCCATTTCGGCTGCCGCGCCGGCGCATGGGCGGCCGCGGCGGTCTTCGCCGGCGCCGGCGCCGGCGCGCCGTCGAGCGCCTGGCCGATTCGCTGGCTCAGCGTGCGCGGATCGGGCTGCAGCAGCTCGCTGCGCAGTGCGCTGCCGATGAGGGAATAGCGGATGAATTTGCTTCGAGCTTCGGGATCGCGCTCCAGACGACGAACGAGAAAAGCGCACTCTTCGCTGGAGAGCTCGTCGTCGATGAAGGCGGATACCTGATCGTGTATCTGTTCGCTCATGACCGTTTGAAATCTATTGAATCAGTGAGCCGATACGCTTGTCTATCGCCTCACGCGCGCGAAAAATTCGCGAGCGCACCGTTCCGACGGGGCATTCCATCGTCTGCGCGATCTCTTCGTAGCTCATGCCTTCGATCTCGCGCAGCAGAATGGCCGTACGCAGATCTTCCGGCAGGTCGGCGATGGCTGCGTTCACCGCTTCGCGGATCTCCTCAGACAGTGCGAGTCCTTCCGGAGTGTCGAGTTCCCGCAGCTTCGAGAAAGCTTCGAACTGCTCCGGATCCTGCAGGTCGAGGTCGAAGTGCGACGGACGCCGGCCAGCAGCGACAAGATAGTTCTTCGCTGTATTGATCGCAATACGATAGAGCCAGGTGTAGAACGCGCTGTCTCCGCGGAACGAAGGTGCGGCCCGGTAGGCTTTCAGGAAAGCCTCCTGAGCCACGTCCATGGCTTCCGACGGATCTCGCACGTATCGCATGATCAGCTTCAGTATCTTGTGCTGATACTTGATGACCAACAGGTCGAACGCCGACCTGTCACCCTGTTGAACGCGTTTGATCAAAGCGAGATCGGACGCCCCGCTCCCGGCCTTGCGGTTGCCGCCTGGTTCCGTCAAACGCCTCTCAGTAGACCGCATACCTCACCGAAAAGTTCTCGCCCCGGGTCGTTCGCTGCACAGTTCAGACTCATTCTAAATGGGGGCTCCCGATCCGAAACTCAAACCGCCGTCGATAGCGCGCCGGGCCAGATTCATTCTAAAAGGAATCCGCCCGGCTGTCGTCGGACCCCTCCCCGGGCCGGCCTGACCCTGCCCACCGCAGCGCTCAGGGCTCTCCACTCGGCGTCGGGCAGCTGGTCGCGTAATAGCAGGATCCTGACCGAAGCCGCAGGCCCGCCGCGCGCGCCGTCCGGGCCGCCCGCGGACGCTGCCGGGCCGAGCTCGAGCAGCACCCAGAACGGCCCGGCGGCCGTCCCTTCCTCGAGCACGAAACGTGCCGCCCCGAACCCGCCGAGCTCCCAATCGCCGTCAACGCGCAGCGTCAGCGTTGCCGGCACCCGTGGCGGGCGGCGCAGCAAGGCATGCAGCAGCACCGCGCCGAGCCCCGCGAGCCGGATCGGGAGGGGCAGCCCGCTCGCGAGCAGCCCGGCCGCCGCGACGGCGTGCACGCCGAGCCGCCACGCGCCGAGCAGGCGCGAGCGCTCAGGTACGAGCAGAAGAGGCTTGTCTGATACGCGAGATGAGGCGCGCGATGTCCGGGTCCTCCGGCTCATGGCGCCGCACAAGGTACCCGTAAAGCTCCGGATCGGGCAGATCCAAAATCACCAGAAGCCGCGACTTATCGTCGTCGGACAGGTCGTCGTAGGCCTCCTCGAGGAAGGCCTGCAGCACGGCGTCGAGCTCCCGCATGCCGCGCCGGCAGCGCCACTTGAGTCTTGCGTATTCGATGTTGATGGCGGCTTCGGGTGCTTGCGACGCGCAGGGAGCGTCAGTGCTCGCGCTCGACCATCAGCTTCTTGATCTCGGCAATGGCCTTGCCGGGGTTCAGGTCCTTCGGGCAGTCTTTCGTGCAGTTCAGGATCGTATGGCAGCGGTACAGCCGGAACGGATCCTCGAGCGCGTCGAGCCGCTCGCCGGTGGCCTCGTCGCGGCTGTCCACGATCCAGCGGTACGCCTGCAGCAGCGCGGCGGGGCCGAGATAGCGATCCGAGTTCCACCAGTAGCTCGGGCACGCGGCCGAGCAGCACGCGCACAGGATGCAGGCCGACGGCGTGTTGATCTTCTCCTGGTCTTCCTTCGACTGCAGGCGCTCGCTGTCCGGCGGCGGCGGCGTCCTGGTCTGCAGCCACGGCTCGACCGACGCATACTGCGCGTAGAAGTTCGTCAGGTCCGGCACCAGATCCTTGACGACCGGCATGTGCGGCAGCGGATAGATTTTGACCGGGCCTTTGACGTCCTCGACCGGCTTCAGGCATGCGAGCGTGTTCGAGCCGTCGATGTTCATCGAGCACGACCCGCAAATGCCTTCCCGGCACGAGCGCCGGAACGTCAGCGTCGGGTCGACCTCGTTTTTGATCTTGATCAGCGCGTCGAGCACCATGGGCCCGCAGTCGTCCATGTCGACCTGGTACGTGTCGACGCGCGGGTTCTCGCCCGAGTCGGGATCGTAGCGGTAGATCTGGAACTCGCGCGCGTTGCTGGCGGCGTCCGCGCCCGGGTGCTTCTTGCCCGGCTTGATCTGCGAGTTGCGTGGCAGGCGAAACTTCGCCATGGCGTCTTCCCTCTGTTCGAAATTCGATCGTTGGCTGATACGCCCGCGCTAGTACGTCCGCGCTTTGGGCGGGATGGGATCGACCTCGTCCGTCAGCGTGTTGCTCTGCACCGGACGGTAATCGAACCGCACGCTGCCGTCGGCTCCGACCCAGGCGAGCGTGTGCTTCATCCAGTTCACGTCGTCGCGCTCCGGGTAATCCTCGCGTGCCTGCGCGCCGCGGCTCTCGGTACGGTTGATCGCGGACTTGATCGTGCCCATCGCCTGCAGCAACAGGTTCTCGAGCTCGAGCGTCTCGACCAGGTCGGTATTCCAGATCAGCGAGCGATCGCTGACCGCGACGTCCGCGAACGACGCGAACACCGGCTCGAGCTTGTCGATGCCCTCCTGCAGCGACTCGCCGGTACGGAACACCGCGGCGTGGTTCTGCATCACGCGCTGCATGTTCAGCCGAATCGTCGCGGTGGAGAGGCTCCCTTTCGCGTGGCGCAGCCTGTCGAGACGAGCGACGGCCTCTTCGCCCGCCTTCGGCGCGAGCGGCGCATGGCGCTTGCCGCGCTCGATGACCTCGCCGCAGCGCCGCCCCGCCGCGCGGCCGAACACGACCAGGTCTATCAGCGAGTTCGAGCCGAGCCGGTTGGCGCCGTGAACGGAGACGCAGCCCGCTTCGCCGACCGCCATCAGCCCCGGCACGACGTACTCCTCGCCGTGCTCGTTCTTCGCTACAACCTCGCCGTGGTAGTTCGTCGGGATGCCGCCCATGTTGTAGTGCACGGTCGGCAGCACCGGAATCGGCGCCTTCGACACGTCGACGCCGGCGAAGACCTTCGCGGTCTCGGCGATGCCCGGCAGCCGCTCCTCGATCACGTCGCGGCCGAGGTGCTCGAGATGCAGGTGCACATGATCCTTGTGCTGACCGACGCCGCGGCCCTCGCGAATCTCGATCGTGATCGAGCGGCTGACGACGTCGCGCGACGCGAGGTCTTTCGCGTTCGGCGCATAACGCTCCATGAAGCGCTCGCCCTCGGAGTTCGTCAGGTAGCCGCCCTCGCCGCGCACGCCCTCTGTGATCAGCATGCCCGCGCCGTAGACGCCGGTCGGGTGGAACTGCACGAACTCGAGGTCCTGCAGCGGCAGCCCCGCGCGCAGCACCATCGCGTTGCCGTCGCCGGTGCAGATGTGCGCGGACGTGCACGAGAAATACGCGCGGCCATAGCCGCCCGTCGCGAGGATGACCATATGAGAGCGGAACCGGTGCAGCCGCCCGGTCGCCATCTCGAGCGCGACGACTCCGCGGCATGCGCCGTTCTCCATGATCAGGTCGATCGCGAAGAACTCGATGAAGAACTCCGCTTCGTGCTTCAGCGACTGCTGGTACAGCGTATGCAGCATCGCGTGGCCCGTGCGGTCCGCGGCGGCGCACGTGCGCTGCGCCGTGCCTTCGCCGAAGTGCGTCGTCATGCCGCCGAAGGGCCGCTGATAGATCTTGCCGGCTTCCGTGCGCGAGAACGGCACGCCGTAATGCTCGAGCTCGATGACCGACGCCGGCGCCTCCTTGCACATGTACTCGATCGCGTCCTGGTCGCCGAGCCAGTCGGAGCCCTTGACCGTGTCGTACATGTGCCAGCGCCAGTCGTCCTCGCCCATGTTGCCGAGCGCGGCGCTGATGCCGCCCTGTGCGGCGACGGTGTGGCTGCGCGTCGGAAACACTTTCGACAATGACGCCGTCTTCAGGCCCTGCTCGGCGAGACCGAGCGTGGCGCGAAGGCCGGCCCCGCCCGCGCCGACGACGACGACATCGTACGTATGATCGATGAATTCGTAGTCCTGGCTCACGAGACCGCCCCGAATGAAATTCGCAGAATGGAGAACAGCGCGACGATCCCGATCGCGACGTGCGCGAACGTCGACAGGGTCAGCAGCGTGATCTTCGCGGCGCCGCCGTGGACGTAGTCCTCGATCACCACCTGAATTCCGAGCCAGGAGTGATAAGCGAGCGTCAGCGAAGTCAGAATCAGCAGCACGCTCGTGCCGGGCCGCGCGATCCATTCGACGACGGCCGCATAGGAGTAGTCGTCGAGACCGGCCAGCGCGAAAGCGAGCCACAACCCGAGCAGCGCGAGCGCGCCTGCCGTCAGCCGCTGCACCCACCAATGCTCGACGCCGCCCTTGGCGGAGCCGAGCCCCAATACCCGATTCAGAGGCGTTACGAGATTCACGTCCGGCCCTTCAGATGATGGCGATCAGTGCGTACAGCAGCGAGGCGACGACCGCGAAAGCGACGACGGCCCAGCCGCTCGCGCGGATCTGCGCGCGGTCGAAGCCGGCGCCCGTGTCCCATACGAGATGCCTGATGCCGTTGGCGAGGTGATAGAAGAAGCAGAACGCCCAGGCGATCAGCGGCAGCTTGAACCAGCCGCTGCCGAGCACGCGCTGCGCGTCCGCATAGGCCTCGGCACCGCTCGCGGCCGCGAACAGCCACCAGGCGAGAAACAGGGCACCGAAAGACAGCAGCAGGCCGGTGAGGCGATGCAGGATCGACAGCGTGTTCGTGATGCGCCAGCCGTACACCTGCCAGTGCGGCGACAAAGGGCGTTCGACCCTGTCCATCAGTTCGGCACTCCCAGCGAAGAATGAAAGGTTGAGCTGTACCCCGACACGATCGCGCCCGATCCGCTCGAGCTAAAAGTCGACGCAGCGCCCGGCTCGCTCCCAGTCGCCAAAACGCGTCGGCTCGGGCCCCTTGGGTCCGCCGATCTCTCGCGGGCGCACGAAGCCTTCCTCCGGGACGGATTCGGGGTCAGGGGCGGGCGCGGAGCGCGACTCTTCGGGCTCTTGTTCACGTCCACGGGGCATCTGTACAGTGTGCCAGAATTCGAGAGTCTTGACACCCTTACGGGATGCCCGTGTTGCGATACTGCACGTTACAGGATCATGTCTGCGTCGAAGCCGCCGGAACCGACGCGGTCGAATTTCTTCGCGCACAGCTGACGAACGATCCGCCGGCCGAGCACGGCGCCTTCGCGACGGCCGCATGGTGCGATGCGCGCGGCCGCGTGCGCGCACTGTTCCACGTGCTGCGCGCCGGAGACGAGCGATGCGTGCTGGTCACCGAACGCGAGACCGCCGACGCCGTGCTCAAAGCGATGCGAATGTACGTGTTGCGCGCGAAGGTCGAGCTGCGGGCGGTCGAGGAATGGCGCGTCGCGGCGATCGTGGGCGATGCGGGAGACGTCGCGGCGTGGGCGAAGCAGCGCGTGGGACCTGATCGAGCGCATCGACTGCAGGTCGGCGCCGGGCTGGCCTATGCGGTCGGACCGGCGCCTGCGGTCGAGCGCGCGGTCGGCGGTCTGAAAAAAACCGAGGCGCAGCAGATCGAGCTCGACGCGATCCGCCTCGGCCTGCCGCGAGTTCGCGGGGCCGCGATGCTGCAGTACGTGCCGCAGATGCTGAACCTCGACCGTATCGGCGCGGTGTCCTTCACGAAGGGATGCTACCCAGGGCAGGAGGTCGTCGCGCGGCTGCACCATCGCGGCTCGGTCAAGCGACGCATGCAACGGTTCAGCTTCGAGCACGACGGGGCGAACGCTTTGCCGGGGGCGGGAGATGCAATCGTCGTCGGCAACGATGATTCGAGCGAAGGTAGTGGGCATAGCGATGCCGTCGGCGAAGTCATCCGCTCCGCGTCGGTCGACGCTCACGGCGAGCTGCTGGCCGTCGTTCAGCTCGATGTACTTGGTTCGCCGCTCCGGCTCGACGGCGGTGCTCGGGCACTATTGCGGCACGAGCCGCTGCCTTACGACCACTGATCGCGTCCGATGCGCCCCGACTCCCGCATTCAGAACGCCCTTGCGCTGTAGAGCGCAGGCGCCTCGCGCACACTGTCACTCGGTTTACGACCGTCGACCAGCGCCGCCAGCCAGGCCTCGGCGGCGGGATGCGGACTGCGTTCACCGCGATCGCTGAGGCGCTCCTCGGTGGAGAGCTTCGGCGACCGCCCCTCAGCGGAGGGACGCGGCCGACGTTCCAC
>JAFGNC010000035.1 GCA_016927175.1 Gammaproteobacteria bacterium
GAGGTCATGGGCGAGCCGCGCTGGCTGACGCCGGGCGACACGCGGGCGCTGAACACCGAGCGGGCTGCCAACGTCATCAAGCTCGCGGCCGAGAAGGCAGGGTGGGGCAAGTCTCTGCCCCGAGGGCGTGGGCTCGGGCTCGCGTTCCACTTCAGCCACGCGGGTCACTTCGCCGAGGTCGCGGAGGTCAGCGTAGACGAGAATCGTAAGCTGACCGTGCACCGCGTGACGGTGGCCGGCGACATCGGTCCGATCGTGAACCTGAGCGGCGCGGAGAATCAGTGCCAGGGCTCGGTCATCGACGGCTTCAGCACGGCGATGGGGCTTGAGATCACGTTCGAGAACGGCCGCGTGGAGCAGAACAACTTCGACCGGTACCCGATCCTGCGGATGAGCAAGGCGCCGGCCGTCGACGTCCACTTCGTCGACTCGGACTTCTCGCCGACCGGCGTCGGCGAACCGGCTCTGCCGCCGGCGGCGCCGGCCATCTGCAACGCGATCTATGCCGCGACGGGGCACCGCGTGCGGACGTTGCCGCTGACGAAGGAGGGCTTCAGCGTCTAGCGGCGCCGAAGTCAGCCTTTCCGCCGGGCGCCGTGGCCGTAACGTCGGCCGCCGCGCCGCGGCGGGGCACAATGCGGAAAACCGTGCTCCCGAAGCTGCGGCCGGGGCTGCTATCGTCACTTCGTCAGCGGCGCGCCCGCCGCGTGGATCGGAAGATATAGACATGCCAGCCTCGATGATCGCCGCATCCGGTCGGCTGTTCTTCACGGCCGCACTGATCGCGGCAGCCGCCGGGTGCAGCTATCGGGTCGGCTACGAGCCGGACTACGTCCCGGAGGAGCGCCCGCCGTTCGTCGCGCAGGGGAAGCTGCTGATCGTGATGCCGGAAGAGCAGTACCGTTACACGTTTCAGGGCAGCCCGGAGTCCGAAGTCGGCGACTACACGACGATGGAAATTCCGGTAGGAGCCATCGTGACCGACGTCGCCCGCGACGTCTTCGATCCATGCTTCGCGTCGGGCCTCGTGTTCGCCGACGACCGCTTCGTCGACGAGGATTACGTGCTCGCGGTCGAAGGCGACCTCGATTCCTTCATGTATCGGTACAGCCGCATCGTCGAGACTGGCTTCGACGAGACCGAAGCCGACATCTGGATCGCGCCGGAGGTCCGGATCGCTCTGGACGTCAGGGTATACGACTCGGGCGGGCGGCAGTTGCTCGACGAGACCTACGACTCGGGGCTCGTGTCCGGCGAACCCTACCGCACTGCGATGCGCCCGGCGGAGAGCGTCAATCAGGTACTGCACGCGACGCTGCATGCGCTGATGCTCGACGTCGCGGACGACCTGCGTCCGCTGCTGATCGGCCGGTGCGAGGTCGAGGACCGGCAGGCGCCGCCGAGCTGACGCCGCGGGGGCCGCCGCGGGCGCATGCTGAGCCGACGCCGCGGTCGGGTTTGCCGAGCCGATACCGCGAGTGGCCGGCGGGCGGGCGCCGAGCCGACGCCGGCGGGCGGGCGCCGAGCCGATGCGGCGGGCGGGCCCGCCGATGCCGCGGCGCCGATGCCGCCTCAGGGCCGCAGCGCCGCCTCCTTGCGCTGCTCCGCACGCAGCATCCCGGCGATGTCGTCGAGCATCGCCGCCAGATGCTCGATGACGTCGTCGACGCTGAGCACTCCGACCAACGCGTCGTCCTGGTCCACGACGGCGATCCGTCGCACGCCGCTGCGCCGCATCTCCGCCAGCGCGAACTCGACGCCGTTGTCTCTCTTCACCGTGACGATGCCGGTGCTCATGATGTCTTTGGCGGCCACGGAGGTCGGGTCGATTTTCGGCGCGATGACCTCGACGACGATGTCGCGATCGGTAATGACGCCGATCGGGGCTTCGCGGCCGCGGCGGTACTCCGTGACGATCACGTCTCCGACGTGCGCTTCGCGCATCCCGGCGGCAACGTCGGCGATGTTCGCGTCTGCGGAGACCGTGGCGACGTTGTGGTTGCAGATCTTGTCGACGGACATCGTAGAAACCTCTCGGTTGCGGGATCGATTCCATTCTGCCTGCAACCCCCGTGCCGCGCGAGCTGCGGTCTCGACCTATCACCCTACGTGCATGTACTTATTCACCGGTCCGAACGGTGGGCTCTATGCTCCTGCAGTCGCCGGTGGCTCAATGCCGAGACGCCGGACATCAGGAGAAACCATTGGCCGCCAATCCTCTGATCGAAGTCGAGGTTCTGCTTCGTAAGGTCTTCGTCGTGCTGGATCCGACGAGACTGTTCCAGCCCGCGCTCGAGAAGGCCGAATGGATTGCGGAGCGTAACGGTGCCGAGCTGCACGTGTACTGCTGCTGCTACGACACCCAGCTCGCGTTCGACGAGATCGGGAAGCGGGCCACGGTCGAGCGCACGCGCCACTGGATCGAGCGCCTCATTGCGCCGGCCCGCGAGCGCGGGCTCGACGTCGTGACGGAGGTCGGCTGGAATCCGGACTGGCGCGACGCGATCGTTGCGGCTGCGACGGAGTCCGGCGCGGACCTCGTCGTCAAGACGGCGTCGCGGCACACGCCGCTGGCGCGGCACCTGATGAAGACGGCCGACTGGACGCTGCTGCGAAGCTCTGCCTGCCCGACGCTGCTGGTCAGCCCGACCGAGCCCGCGTCGAACCAGGTCGTGCTGGCGGCAGTCAAGGTCCGGCCGGAGGACGAGACCTATACGGCGCTGAACGAGCAGGTCATCACGATCGGTCACCGGCTGGCGCGAGTGCTCGGCGCGGATCTGCACGCCGTGACGGCCTACCGCGGCCAGGGCGTCTACTTCGACCGGCAGAAGCTCGCGAACATGTGCGGGCTGCCGCGCAACCGCGTGCACGCCGCCGAAGGGGCGCCGCACCGGGCCATCGCGGACGTCGCCGAGGAGATCGGCGCGGGCGTGCTGGTCATCGGCTGTGCCAACGGGCCGGCGAGGGAGGAGCGGGGGAGTCTGATCGGCGGCACCGCGCAGCGCGTCATCGACGCCGTCCGTGCCGACATCCTCGTCGTGCCGACCTTGTCGGATTGAGCGGCCGTCCCCACATATGGTCTGACAGCGGTCAACGAAGGAGGGCCTGATATGAACCTGATCAGTTGGAGTCCGTTTCGTGAGCTCGACGACTTCTTCGAGCGCTACACCCGCGATATGGGACGGCAGGGCCTTTCGGTGCTCGGCGAGAACGTGCAGTGGCGGCCGAGCGCGGACATCGTAGAGAGCGGCAAGGAATATACGATCAAGGCCGACCTGCCGGAGGTCAAGAAAGAGGACATCGACGTCAAGGTCGAGAACGGGGTGCTGACGCTGAGCGGCGAGCGCCGGGTCGAGAAATCGACCGACGACGAGAAGGAGCACCGCCGCGAGGCTTTCTATGGCCGTTTCTCGCGCAGCTTCTCGTTGCCCGAGGACGTCGATGCGTCGAAAATCTCGGCCGACTGCAAGGACGGCGTGCTGAAAGTGCACCTGCCGAAGACCGAAGCCAAGAAGCCGAAGTCGATCGAAATCAAGGTCGACTGACGAGCGCTTCGCGGCGATCCTTTCGAAGGGGCCGGCCCGGCCGGTCCCTTTCGTCTTTTTTTGTTGCGAAGGCGAGCCCGCGCTCGGGCACTGAAACATGACCGACAAAAAGCGGCCCGACGCCGAAGAGCGCAGCGCTGCCGCGGAGCTCGAAGCCCTGCTCACCGCGGCCGTGGACGCGATCGTGACGATCGACGAGCGCGGCGTCATCACGAGCTTCAACGCGGCGGCGGAGAAAATGTTCGGCTACGCATCGGCCGACGTGATCGGCGTGCCGGTGACCCGACTGATGGGCGAACCCTACCGGTCGCGGCACCAGCAGTACCTCGAGCGCTACCTCGAGACCGGCGAGGCGCACATCATCGGCCTCGGGCGCGAGGTCGAGGCCGTCAGGAAGTCCGGCGAAGTGTTCCCGATATCGCTCTCCGTCGGCGAGGCGGCGAGCGGCTCGCACCGGCGCTTCGTCGGCATCATCAGAGACCTGACGACGGACAGAGCGGCCGAGAAGGAGCGCCGCTCGCTCGAGGAGCGGCTGGCGCACGTCGGCCGATTCAGTCTGATGGGCGAGATGGCGGCAGGCATCGCTCACGAGATCAATCAGCCGCTCAGCGCGATCACGACCTATGCGCAGGCCGCTGCGCGGCTGATCGCCACGGACAGGCACGACAAGGAGGCGCTGGCCGAGGCGTGCGCGGCCATCGCGAAGCAGGCGCAGCGGGCAAGCCAGGTCATCGAGAACCTGCGCAACTTCATACGCAAGCACGACGTCGAGCACCGCCGGATCGACATGAACCGGACGATCAAGGACGTGCTGCCTCTGATCGACGTCGACGCCCGCACGGCCGGAATCGCGATCGACGCCGACTTCGCGGCGGATCTGCCGCAGGTCGAGGCCGATCCGGTGCAGATCCAGCAGGTCGTCCTGAACCTGACTCGCAACGCCGTCGATGCGATGCGCGGCTCGCAGGCCAAAGAGCGCGGTATCCAGATCACGACCTCGAGGCGCGACGGGCACGTCGAGGTCGCCGTCGCCGACGCCGGCACCGGCGTGTCGCCGCGGCTCGGCGACGCCGTGTTCGATCCTTTCGTCACGACCAAGAAGGAAGGGCTCGGAGTGGGCCTCGCGATCAGCCGCACGATCGTCCAGGCCCACGACGGCACGCTGTCGTTTCGCGAGAACCCGCTTGGCGGTACGATATTCTCGATGTCTTTGCCGGTCGTAGCCGAACAACAAGAAGCGGACGGGGAAAATTGAAGTCGGTCGATGCCACGCTGGTCTACGTCGTCGATGACGACGACGCCGTAAGAGATTCGCTGCGGTTGCTGCTGAGGTCCGTGGACCTGCCGAGCCGGACGTTCGCGTCGGCCGACGAGTTCCTCGCGAACTACGACGCGGACGTGCCGAGCTGCCTGATCGCGGACATCCGGATGCCGGGCATGAGCGGCCTGGAGCTGCAGGAAGAGCTGAATCGGCGCAAGGTCGAGATGCCGCTCATCTTCATCACCGGTCACGGCGACGTACCGATGGCCGTCAAGGCGATGCAGGCCGGCGCGATGGACTTCATCCAGAAGCCGTTCCGGGATCAGGACCTGCTCGACCGCGTCTATCGCGCTCTGCAGCAGGACAGCGACAAGCGGGAGGCGAGGAAAGAGGCCCGCCGGGCTCAGCACGGCCTCGATCAGCTGACGCCGCGAGAGACCGAGGTCATGGAGCGCGTCGTTCGCGGCCAGGCCAACAAGGTCATCGCCCAGGATCTCGGAGTCAGTCAACGCACGGTCGAGCTTCACCGAGCGCGCGTCATGCACAAGATGGGCGTGCGCTCGCTGGCGGATCTCGTGAGGCTCGTCGGCACGGCGAAGCAGCTGTAGCAGCCCGCCGCGGGCCGCATCAGCGGTACTGTATCTGCTCGAGGTATTCGACCAGAGCGGCGACGCGCTGCTCGATATCCGCTTCCATCTCGGCGCCGCCCTCGCTGCCCCAGCCGAACACGACGCCCCAGATCGGCATGTAGCGGTCGCCGTGCGCCGCCGGCAACTCGCGGCCGTCGACGTAGGCGCGCACGTCCTCGGCAGGGTAGACGCCGTCGTTACGCATGCTGAGCGTACGCAGGTTCGGCATCGACACACGCATCACGTCGGCGACGGGCCCGTCTCCCTCGCCGAACTGACCGTGGCAGGCGGCGCAATGGTTGGCGTAGAGCCGCTCGCCCGAGACGGCCTGACCCGACGTCGAGTCGCAGCCGGCGAGGCCGATGAATGCCGCAGCGCCTGCGGCGAGTGTGCGAAGTCTATCGCTCATGTCGTCGTTCTCCGCTCCGAAGCAGCCGGCGAGCCGCGGTCGACCGCCGCCGCGACTCCACCGAGCGCGGCGACGCGCCGATGCAGCGCGTCCACGATTCGCATCTCTTCGGTTTCGCCTTCGCCTTCGACGGCCAGCACGGAAACCTCGACGGGCTCCCCGAACACGACCGACAGCTCTCCGCCCGGCCGCGGCATGCGCTGCTGAATCGGCCAGGCTTCGTACGTGCCCGTCACGAAAGCCGGCACGACCATGCAGGAGCTGCCCTTCAGCAGCATGCCGATGCCCGGCCGGAACGGCTGCAGCTCGCCCGTCGGCGAGCGGCGACCCTCCGGAAACCAAACGATCGACGCGGAGCGGTCGAGGAGCGCGCGTGCCGTGCCGAGCGCGCCGGAAAGGTCCTGGTCCGGGTCTACCGGAAACACGCGGGTCGAGCGGCTGACGAGCGTGCTGACGGGGCCGGCGTACATCTTCCCGACCCAGCCGGCCCAGTGCAGATTGCGGACCACGCGGCGCGGCAGCGCGGCGGCGACGGCGAGCGGGTCGAGGTAGCTCAGATGATTCGGGGTAACGGCCACGCACGCTTCCCGCGGCAGCCGCTCGAGGCCGCTGACGCGCAGCCGATAGAACGTACGGATCAGCAGTCGATTGATGCCGTACAGCACGGCGCCGAGCGCCCGCAGGAACGGGCCCTGGGGCTTCGGCGCCGCGGCGGGCGCGAGCCCGACCGCGGCGGACTCCTCGGCCTTGTCCACCTCCGTCAGCAGATCGCGCAGCGTCATGATCCGGCTCACGACCTCGCCGGACAGCGAGATGCCGAAGGCCTGCTCGAGCTCGAGCGTCATCGTGACCCAGCCCAGCGAGTCGATCTTCAGGTCGAGCTGCGGACTCATGTCCGGGTGCAGCTTGCGGTCCGGATAGCGCTGCTCGAGCCACGCCCAGACCCTGCGCGTGCGGTCCGACTTCTCGATCAGCGCGCGGTCCTCGTCGCTCAGCACGACCGGCTGATCTTCGAGCGTGCGCTGCCCGGCCCGCTCGTAGAGCTCCGGCAGCTCGTGGCGTTTCAGCTTACCGAGGCGCGTACGCGGCATCGGCTCGCGCACCGCACGGAAATCGACGACGCGCTGGTACGCCGGAAGCTGCAGCGCGACCCGCTCCAGCTCCTCCTTCAGCAGCCGCAGCGCGCCGAGCCCGCCGCGGCGCCGGACTTCGTCGTCGTCCGGAACGACGAGCGCGACCAGCGACCCGCCGTGCTCGAGAATCGCGAGCTCGCGCAGCAGCGGTGACGTCGAATACGCCGGCTCGAGGTCCTCGGGAAAGATGTTCTTGCCGTCGGCGAGCACGATGACTTCCTTGAGCCGGCCGACCACGTGCAGATAGCCGTCGTCGTCGACCCAACCGAGATCGCCGGTTCGGAACCAGTCGCCGTCGAAAGCGTTCTCGGTGGCTTCAGGATTGTGCCAATAGCCGTCGAACACGTTGGGGCCGCGGGCGAGAATCTCCCCGTGCGCCGCCTCCGGAACCTGCGCGATGCGCAGCTCGACGCCGGGAAGCGCGCGTCCCTCCGACCCGAGTCGCCGGTGGCTTCGCGAGTTGAACGTCAGCACCGGCGAGGTTTCGGTCAGGCCGTAGCCCGTGAGCACGGTCCAGCCGAGCGCTTCGAGATTTTCGGCCAGCTTCGAGTCGAGCTTCGCGCCGCCGCACCCGAGTATCTCGAGCTGCGGCCCGATGGCGTCGTGCAGCGGCCGGAACAGAAGCTTTCCTGCCCGCAGTTTCGTCAGTTGCCGCACTCGGCCGCTGAACGCGAGAAGCCGACGGAACAGACGCTCCTTGCGGGCGCCCTGCATCTTGACGCGGGCGTCGATGCCCTGCCAGACGGCCTCGTAGAGGCTCGGCACGCCCAGCATCGCCGTCGCGGCGCTGCGCTTCGCGGCCCCCGTGATTTCCGGGCCGGTCACGCCGGCGGGCAGCACCAGCGTCGCTCCGGTGCCGAGCACGCTCAGCAGCCCGAGCGTGAACGGGTATGTGTGATGGAACGGCAGCGGCATCAGTACCCGGTCGCTCGGACGGATCAGGTCCTCGGTCAGCAGGGCCGTGGCGTTCGAGGCGAGGTTCGCGTGCGTCAGCGGAACGGCTTTCGGTTTACCCGTGGTGCCCGACGTGTACAGCAGCGAAGCAAGGCCGCCGGGCTCGATCTCCGGCAGCGACGCGCCGTTCCCCCGGATCCTCGTCCAGGCCGAGTCGCCGTCGTCGCGGTCGAGCAGCGCGTAGTCCGTCGGCGCGGCGGGCGTGTCGGCGAGCTCCTCGACGTGTCGCGCGGTCGTCAGCGCGAAGCGCGCGCCGCTGTGCCGCAGCACCGCGGCTCGCATGTCGCGGCTCGCCTGGTCGTCCACCGGGACCGCGGCCGCGCCGGAGCAGACGATGCCGAAGTAAGCCGCGATCCATGCCGGGCTGTTCGGGGCGCACAGCCAGACCATGTCGCCCGCGCCGATGCCGCGTTCGCGCAGACCCTGCGCCAGCGCGACGATGGTCTCGTGCAGCTGCGCGTAACTGACGGCTTCGGGAGTAGAGGCTTCGGCGGCCGCGCCCGGGCGGCTGACGTTGCCGAAATTCTGAACGGCGACCGCCTCCCCGCGGGAGGCGAAAGTATCGACGAGCGCTCGAAGCGTCCGGAGCGGAGGTGTTTGCATCGCGCCCAGTGTACCGGCTTCGCGGCGCCGGTGCCGTGCCGGGGCGGCCCGAGGTCCGTTACCGGCGCCCGATCGGGCATACTAAGCCGTTTCCACCGTCTGAAAAGCGGCGCAAACGTGCGCATCCGGGGTCGATGATGGAGCTGAAGTTTCTCGGGGCGGCGGGAACGGTCACCGGGTCCTGCTATCTGCTGACGACGTCGCGGCATACGCTGCTGCTCGATTGCGGCCAGATTCAGGGCAACCGGGCGGAGGAGGAGGGTAACCGTGCACCTTTGCCGGTACCGCTCGAACGCATCGACGCGGTCGTGCTGAGTCATGCGCACATCGACCATTCGGGGCGCCTGCCGTTGCTGCACAGTCAGGGCTATGACGGCCCGATCTACACCCACGACGCGACACGCGCGCTGTGCGAGATCATGCTGTACGACTCGGCCTACCTGCACGAGAAGGACGCGGAATGGGAGAACCGCAAGCGCCGGCGCAAAGGGCTCGCGACGATCGAGCCGCTGTACACGCGCGGCGACGCCGAACGGGTCATGGGGCAGTTCCGCAGCCTCGCCTACGACGAGCGCAGAGAGATCCTTCCCGGTATCGAGGTGCGTCTGCGCGATGCCGGCCACATCCTCGGCGCGGCGATCGTGGAGCTATGGATCGAGGACGGCGGCGAGCGCCGTAAGCTCGTATTCAGCGGCGATCTCGGCTTCCGCGAGTCGCCGGTCATGGAAGATCCCGCCTACGTCGAGGACGCCGACGTGGTCCTGCTCGAGAGCACGTACGGCGACCGCAATCATCGCTCGCTCGAATCGACGCTCGAGGAGCTGCGCACGATATTCGAGGCCGCCGACGATACCGGCGGCAATGTGCTGATTCCCGCGTTCGCCGTCGGCCGCACGCAGGATCTGCTCTACCTGATGACGCAGCACTTCGACGAGTGGCAGCTCGGCCGCTGGCGCATTTTCCTCGACAGCCCGATGGCGATCGAGGCGACTTCCATCTATGCCGCTTATCGGCACCTGTACCGCGCGGATCTGTTCCGCGACGGACGCTGGCCGAGGCTGCCCAACTTCACCGCGACACGGACGTCGGAAGAGTCGATGGCGCTGAACGAGATCGAGTCGGGCGCGATCATCATCGCCGGCAGCGGCATGTGCACCGGCGGGCGCATCCTGCATCACCTGAAGCACAACGTGTGGCGGCCCGAATGCCACGTCGTCATCGTCGGGTTCCAGGCGCACGGCACGCTCGGGCGAAAGCTCGTCGACAAGGCGCCGCACATCCGGTTGTGGCAGGAAGCGATCAAGGTCAACGCGACGGTCCATACCGTCGGCGGTCTGTCGGCGCATGCGGACCAGTCGGGGCTTCTCGAATGGTACGGGCGCTTCAACGCTCGGCCGCCCGTCTGGCTGGTGCACGGCGAGGACAAGGCGCGCGCCGCGTTGGCCGACAAGCTGCGCGAGGAATACGGCGTCACCGCGCGCAGGCCGGTGCCGAACGACGTCGTCGATCTGGCCGGCGGCAGGGCGGGGGCGGCATGACCGCCGACATTACGAAGATTCTGCTGGCGGTACGTCAGGGGCCCTCGACCGACTCCCCGGCCGTGCGACGCGTCATCGGCCTGGCGCGCCGCGGCCGGCTCGAGGTCGAGTTGCTCGATAGCGCATACGAGCCGAGCCTCGAAGGCTATCTGGGCCACGACGAGATCTACGAGCCGCTGCGGCGGCGACTGCTCGCCCAGCGCGTCGAGGCGCTTCAGGGCCTCACGGCGCGTCTCCAGGCGGAAGGTCTCCGATGCTCGCCCCGGGCGCAGTGGGGGCGTCCGGAGGACACGGTGCCGGAGCGCGCGCGGGAGGGCGGCGCGGGGCTCGTCGTCGTCGACGGCGGCAGCCCGCAGGCAGACCTGGCGCACCGGGACTGGCAGCTGATCGCGCGATCGCCCGTGCCGGTGCTCGTCGTCCGTAGCGACGGCTCGCGTCCGTGGCGGACGATCGCGGCCGCCGTCGACCCGTATCGGGCCCACGGCAAGCCTCGCGACCTCGACGTCGAGATATTGAGGGCTGCGCGGGTGATGCTGAAGCTATCGGCGGCGTCCCTGAAGGTCGTGCACTGCTTCACGCCCGTGTCGCTGTTCGCGCCCGATTCGGCTCTGGACGGCGCGACGCTCGACTCCGCCGAGAAGGCGGTCGAAGCGGCACGGCTCGAAGCGTTGAACTCTCTGGTGACGCACGCCGGGCTGCCGGCGGAGTCCGCCGTGCTCGCCCGCGGCAAGCCGGCGGACGTGCTGTGCGAAATGGCTTCCGGCGGAGCGGCGGACTTGCTCGTGCTCGGCACGGTATCGCGCGGCCGGATCGGGCACCTGCTGGTCGGCAGCACCGCCGAGCGCGTGCTGAAGCACGGGCCCGGCGACGTGCTGCTCGCGCCGCCGCCCTAGACGGCGTACGCGTATACGGCCGTCAGCAGGCCGAGCACGCAGGCGAGGAACACGCTGTGCTTGAACGTGAAGCGGAACAGCTGTCCCTCCTGGTTGCGGCTCATGCCGGTCGCCGCGACGGCGACGGCCAGGCTCTGCAGGCTGATCATCTTGCCCATGACGCCGCCCGAGGAGTTCGA
>JAFGNC010000229.1 GCA_016927175.1 Gammaproteobacteria bacterium
GCCGTGCCGCTCGCCATGCTGTGGCTCACGACGGCGGTCGTCGCGCCGGTCTGGGACCTCGCCGCCGGAACCGCGACCTGGTACTGCACCATTCTGTATCTGACGGGTCTACCGTTGTGCTACGTGCTGCCGCTGCTGACCGGCGCCGCGCTGACCGGGCGCCATGCGGCTGCCGGCGCCGAAGGAGCGCGCGGATGAATCGCGTCGGCGCGCGCCAGGCTGTATCGTCACGGACCCGGCCCGTTCTGAGTGGACTCATGCCGTCGTTGCCCGTCTGGTTTCATCGCTGGGGATCGCCGCCTCATGTCTATCGGCTCGCCGACCGGCTGCGCCCGTGGCTCGGCTGGATCGCCGCCCTGCTGATCGCGGGCGGCGCTTTCGCGGGGCTCGTGCTCGCGCCGCCGGACTATCTGCAGGGCGACAGCTTCAGGATCATCTATGTGCACGTGCCGAGCGCTTACCTCGGCATGATGGCCTACGTGCTGATGGCGGCTGCCGCAGCCGTCGGGTTCGTGTGGCGGATCAAGCTCGGCCACGCGGTAGCGGTCAGCGCGGCGCCGATCGGCGCCTCGTTCACGTTTCTCGCGCTCGTGACGGGCGGCATCTGGGGCAAGCCGACATGGGGCACGTACTGGGAGTGGGGCGACGCGCGACTGATGTTCGAGCTGATCCTGCTGTTCCTGTTTCTCGGCTACCTGGCGCTGCGGGCAGCCTTCGACGACCAGGACAAGGCCGATCGCGTCAGCGCGATTCTGGCCGTCGTCGGCGTCATCAACGTGCCGATCATCCACTACTCGGTCGAATGGTGGAGCACGCTGCACCAGGGCCCGACGATCTCGAAGCTCGATTCGCCGTCGATCACGATGGACATGCTGGCGCCGCTGCTGGTCATGATCGTCGGCTTCACGCTGTGCTTCGCATGGCTCGTGTTGAACCGCCTGCAAGGCCAGATTGTCGAACGGGAGCGCGATGCGCGCTGGCTGAGACAACTGGTCACGGAGAGGACACGGTGACTGACTTCCTGCAGATGGGCGGCTACGCGCCTTACGTCTGGTCCGCCTACGGCATTACACTCGTGGTCCTTCTACTGAATATCTGGTCGGCGCGGCGCGCTCGCATTCAGTCCCTGGCGCGCGCGGCGGAGACGGCCGGAGAAGAGCGGCCGCGGCGCCGACCCACGGTGAGGCAGGTGCAATGACCCCAAGACGCAGACGAATGCTGCTGATCGGATCCGTGCTGCTCGGCGTCGTCGTATCGGCCGGGCTCGCGCTGCGGGCGTTCGAGCAGAATCTCCTTTACTTCTTCAGCCCGAGCGAGGTGGCGGCGGGCGAGGTGCCGAGCGAGCGCGCCTTCCGGCTCGGCGGCATGGTCCTCGACGGCAGCGTCGAGCGCGAAGCGGGCAGCCTGACGGTGAGCTTCGTCGTGACCGACTACGCGCACCAGATTCCGGTGACCTACACGGGCGTGCTTCCGGACCTGTTCCAGGAGGGGCAGGGGGTCGTCGCACGCGGCCGGCTCGACCCGTCGGGCCATTTCGCGGCCGAGGAAGTGCTCGCGAAGCACGACGAGAACTACATGCCTCCCGAGGTTGCCGAAGCCGTGGCACGGGGGCGGGAGGCGCAGGGGCAGTGATTCCGGAGTTCGGCCACTTCGCGCTGATCCTGGCGCTGTGCCTCGCGCTGGCGCAGGCCGTGCTGCCGCTCGCCGGCGCCGCCCGCGGCAACGCGCACTGGATGGCGCTCGCGAGACCGGCCGCCGCAGGGCAGTTCGTCTTTTGCGCGACAGCGTTCGCCGCGCTCGCTTACGCGTTCCTGACGGACGACTTCAGCGTCCGTTTCGTCGCGCTGAACTCGAACACGGCCCTCCCGGCGTTCTACAAATTCGCGGCCGTCTGGGGCGGTCACGAGGGCTCGCTGCTGTTCTGGAGCACGGTCCTCGCGATCTGGACGCTGGCCGTGGCGTGGACCGGCCGGGCGCAGCCGCAGGAGTTCTCGAGCCGCGTCCTCGGCGTGCTCGGCATCGTCAGCGCCGGCGTGCTGCTGTTCACGCTGCTGACCTCGAATCCGTTCGATCGGCTCGCTGCGGCACCGGTGGACGGCAACGACCTGAACCCGCTGCTGCAGGACCCGGCGATGGTGCTGCACCCGCCGATGCTGTACATCGGCTACGTGGGCCTCGCCGTGCCGTTCGCCTTCGCCGTAGCCGCGCTGCTGGCCGGGCAGCTGACGAAGGACTGGGCGCGCTGGACCCGGCCGTGGGTGTCGGGGCCGTGGATATTCCTGACGCTCGGCATCGCGCTCGGCAGCTGGTGGGCCTATTACGAGCTCGGCTGGGGCGGCTGGTGGTTCTGGGATCCGGTCGAGAACGCCTCGTTCATGCCGTGGCTGGTCGCGACCGCGCTGATGCATTCTCTCGCGGTCACGGAGCGCCGGGGGCTGTTCAAGAGCTGGACGATACTGCTCGCGATCGCCGCCTTCTCGCTGAGCTTCCTCGGCACGTTCCTGACACGCTCCGGTGTGCTGATCTCCGTGCATGCGTTCGCGGCGGATCCGGCGCGGGGGCTGTTCATTCTGATGCTGCTGGCGCTGATCAGCGGCGGCGCGCTGGCGCTGTATGCTGCGAAGGCGAAGGATCTGACCGCCGACGGCGGTTTCCGGCTGTTGTCACGCGAGTCGTTCCTGCTCGCGAACAACATCCTGCTGACGATCGCCGCGGCCGCTGTGCTGTTCGGCACGATCTACCCGCTGTTTCTCGACGCGCTCGGGTTCGGGCAGATCTCGGTCGGGCCGCCGTACTTCAACACGATGTTCCTGGTGCCGATGCTGCCGCTCGCGGCGCTGCTAGGCATCGGGATGCACGCCGCTTGGCGCAATACGCCGCGGCATCTGCTGCTCGACAAGCTGAAGTGGCCGGCGATCTTCGCGGCCGCGGCCGGCGTCGTCGTGCCGTGGCTCGTGTTCGGCACGACGTCCGTGCTGACGGTGCTCGGCATCGTAATAGCGCTGTGGATCGTCGTGACGGCCCTGATCGAGCCCGTGCGCAAGCTCGTCGGTCGCGGCGGCGCTCCGCTGACGCGTGCGCAGTGGGGCATGTTCGTCGCCCACCTCGGCGTCGGGCTCTTCATCCTCGGCGCAACGGTCACGTCCGCGTACGACGCCGAGCTCGATCACGCCGCCACACCGGGCGAGCAGTGGGAGGCGGGCGGTTACGAGTTCACGTTCGTCGGCACGCGCAACGTCGAGGGCCCGAACTACACGGCCGTCGAAGGCGAGTTCGAGGTGCGCCGGAACGGTGAGCTCGTCACCGTGATGCGGCCGCAGCAGCGCGTGTACCGGGTTCAGCAGAGCCCGATGACCGAGGCCGCGATCGACGCGGCGCTGCATCGGGACGTGTTCGTCGCGCTCGGGCAATCGCTCGGCGGCGACGCGTGGAGCGTGCGCGTGCGCGTGAAGCCGCTGATCAGCCTGCTGTGGCTCGGCGCGGTCGTCATGGCATTCGGCGGCCTGCTCGGTGTGACCGACCGGCGCTACCGTTCGCAGCCGGCGCCGCGCGCCGAGCGCATCGAAGCCGAAGTGCCGGCCGCCGCGAGACCGGTCGAGGGGAGCTGATCCATGTGGCGCTACGTGATTCCGGTCGCCGTGTTCGCCGTGCTGGCGGTGTTCCTGTACCGCGGCCTGTACCTGAACCCCGGTTACATTCCGTCGCCCCTGGTCGGCAAGCCCGCGCCGGAGTTCTCGCTGCCCGACCTCGAGAACCTCGACCGGCAGGTCGGAAGCCGCGACTACGAGGGGCAGGTCGCGCTGCTGAACGTCTGGGCGACGTGGTGCGTCGGCTGCCGGCAGGAGCACCCCTTCCTGGTCGAGCTCGCCCGCTCGAGCGGCGTGCCGATTTACGGTCTGAATTGGAAGGACGATCGCGACAAAGCGCTCGAGTGGCTCGACACGCTCGGCGATCCCTATGTGGCTTCGGCTTTCGATGTCGAAGGCGACGTGGCGATCGACTGGGGCGTGTACGGCGCACCCGAGACGTTCCTGATCGGACGCGACGGCACGATCCTGCACAAGCACATCGCGCCGCTGACCCCGGAGATCTGGCGGCGCGATTTCCTGCCGAAGATCGCCGAGGAGTGCGGCAGCCTGCCGTGCCCGCTGGCGGAGGGGGAGGAATGACCAGGCTGCTCGTTCTGATGCTGATGCTGTTCGCGGGCGGGCCGGCCATGGCGATCGAAGCGGAGCTCGGTTTCGACGACCCCGTCATGAACGAGCGCTACCGCGAGCTGCTTCGCGAAGTGCGCTGCCCGAAGTGCCTGAACACGAGCATCGCGGACTCCGATGCGCCGATCGCCGAGGATCTCCGCCGCGAGGTGCACCAGAAGATGGCGGAGGGCGCGAGCGACGAGGAGATCGTCGAGTATCTGGTGTCCCGTTACGGCGAGTTCGTCGTGTACCGGCCGCCGCTGCAGCCGACGACCTGGGCGCTGTGGGGCGGGCCGGTGGCGCTGCTCGCGATCGGCGCCTTCGTCTTCGCGCGGATCCTGCGCAGCCGGGCCCGCCAGTCGATCGACCAGGACGCGATCTCGTGACCGGGTTCTGGATCGGCGTTGCGGCGCTCTGCGTCGTCGCGCTCGCATTCCTGCTGTGGCCGTTGTGGCGGCAGAGGAGGTCGACCGGGCAGTGGTCGTGGTCGGCGCTGGCCGCCGTCGCTCTGACGGTACCCGTCGCCGTCGGGCTCTACCTGAGCGTGAGCACGTGGCAACCGGAAGCGCTCGAGCGCAGCTCCAGCCGGGCGGCGCTGATCGCGCAGGCGGCCGAGAAGTTGCGGCAGCAGCCGGACGACGTCGAAGGCTGGCGGCTGCTCGGGCGCAGCTATGTCGCGATCGGTGAGTACGGCGCGGCGGCGAATGCCTTCGCCGAAGCGTGGCGGCGCACGCCGGTTCCCGACAACGACCTGAAGCTGTCGTTCGCGGAGGCGCAGGTGCTGGCCGACCGCATGGCGCTCGACGGGCCCGCGGGCGACCTGATCGAGCAGGTGCTCGCCGAGGAGCCGTCGAACCCGAAGGCGCTGTGGTACGGCAGCCAGCGCGCGCTCGGGCTCGGCGACGCTCGCGCCGCCCGTTCACGGCTGACGCGGCTGCTCGAGCTCGGGCCGCCGGAGGAGATTGCGCAGATACTGCGCGCGCAGCTCACGCAGTTGCCGCAGGCAGACGAGGGCTCGGCCGCGTCCGCCGGCGGCGAAGGCGCGCCTGCCGCGGAAGGGCCGTCGATCACGCTGCGCGTGCGTCTGGCGGAAGAGCTTGCGGACCGGCCGATCGGCAGCAATGCC
>JAFGNC010000230.1 GCA_016927175.1 Gammaproteobacteria bacterium
ACAGCGTCTGGTCCTCGTGCTTCGCCTCGACGGTCAGCGTCAGCGTGACTTCCTGCGCGTTCGGCGCGACCTCGCGCGCGCTCGAGCGCATGTTCAGCTGTGTCTGAGGCGCGGCGTTCGAGTTGAAGACCTCGGGAGCCTTCGGAGATTCGAAAGACAGGTCCTTCAGGTAGATCTTCTGCAACAGGAGTTGCTTGTTCGTCGTCTGTGCGGGTTGTTCTGCCATGATTGGTTTCTGTGTCTCAAACGTTGTTAAGGATCGCCGCCGGTCCGAAGCAGCGCATCGAGCTCGCCTCGCGAGTCGAGTGCGCGGAGGTCGTCGAAGCCGCCGACGTGCGTGTCACCGATAAAAATCTGCGGGACCGTGGTGCGCCCGCTGCGCTCGACCATCTCCTTGCGCCGTGCCGGATCCATCAGCACGTCGATCTCCGTGTAGTCGGCGCCCTTGCTGCCGAGCAGGCGCTTGGCCGCGGCACAGTAGCCGCAAAACGGCGACGTGTACATGACGATGTCCGGCTGAGCCATGCTACTTCACCAGCGGCAGGTTCTCGGCGCGCCAGCCGTTCAGGCCGCCTTTGAGGCTGAAAACCTTGTCGAAGCCGGCCTTGCGCAGCAGCGCCGCGGCGCGGCTCGACATGAACCCATTGTCGCAGACCGTGATCAGCACTTTATTCTTCTGTTTCTTCAGGACGGCCTGATCGGGGCGGACCTCGGACAGCTCGACGTTCTTCGAGTTGACGATGTGGCCTGCCTGGTAATCGGCCGGCTTGCGGACGTCGATGACGACGGCGCCCTTGTTGATCAGCTTGACGGCGTCCGCCGCCGAGACGTTGTTCTGCCCCTGGGCGCGCTGGCGAAACTCGAAGAACGCGACGCCGACCAGCATCGCGACGAGCCCGGCCACGAGAAAAGGATGGTTGGCGATGTGTTCGGCCAGCTGGCCCATGGATGCTCCGCGGCGGCAAAGTGGGAAATTATAGCCGCTACGCAGCCGGCGTCGCCCGCTCGCGATGCCCGCGCTGCAAGAGCAGGACGCTGCCGCGAGCGATCCACGTGGTTCCCGTCTTCGTTCGACGCGCTATCGATTCCGCCGCGGCAGGCCACTACACTTCGCAGCGCGATGCGGAGCTTCATCGAATCGGCGCGCGCGGCGGCACTGGGGACGGCCGTTCCGGCTCTGGCCGTGGCCGCACACTTGGCCTTTCTTGCCGCGTCGCCCGCATCGGCGCAATCCGAGGAGGAACGCGAGCTCGAAGCCGTCCGGCGTGAGCTCGGGGCGCTCGAGGAGCGGCTGTCGCGGCAGAGTGAGGAACGCAGCCGCGTCGACGAGGAGCTGAAGCGGGCCGAGCTCGAGATCGCCGCCGCGCGAGCGGAGCTCGACCGGACCGAGGAGCGCCTTGCCGAGCAGCAGCGCCGGGCCGCGGCCGTCGCGGACGAGAGCGCGGCCGCCGAGCGGCGCCTCGATTCCGAGCGCGGCGCGCTGGCCGAGCAGGTCCGGCTCAGTTACGTCAACGGGCGCCAGGAGGCGCTGAAGCTGCTGCTGAGCCAGGAGACGCCGGCGAGCTTCGGCCGCATGCTCGTGTACTACGACTACTTCAACCGCGCCCGCAGCGCGCGCGTGACGGCCGTAGCCGACGAGGTGGCGGAGCTGCGCCGGCTGACCGGCGAGGCGCAGCGCCTGAACGCAGAGCTCGAGGCGCTGCGCGCGACGCGCGCAAGCGAGCTGGCCGCGCTGAACCGCTCCCGCGAGCGGCGCGAGGCGCTGCTGGCGGAGCTCGACGCGTCGATCGCGGCCGCCGGCGGGCAGATCGACCGGCTGCGCGGCGAGGAGCAGCGGCTCTCGAGGCTCGTGACCGAGCTCGGCGAGGCGCTGGCCGCGTTCCCGGTCAACGCGGAGGAACCCTTCCCGCGGCTCAAGGGACGGCTGCCGTGGCCCGTCGCGGGCGACGTGGTGCGCGACTTCGGCGACGCCCGCGGCGGCGGCGTGCGCTGGAGCGGCGTGCTGCTCGAATCGGACCGCGGCGCGCCGGTGCGCTCGGTCTATCACGGGCGGGTGGTCTTCGCGGACTGGCTGGCCGGCCTCGGGCTGCTGCTGATCATCGATCACGGCGACGGCTACATGACGCTGTACGGCCACAACGACGTGCTGCTGAAAGAGCCGGGCGACTGGGTCACGCCCGGCGAGCCGATCGGCCGCGTCGGCGACACCGGCGGCCGGGCGACACCGTCGCTGTACTTCGAGATCCGCCGCGAGGGCAAACCGGTGGACCCGGCGGACTGGATCGCCGGCTGAGCGGGTCCGTATCTCAGAATTTGCAGCGACACGTTCCAAGCTTTGCAATGCTGTGCTAAGGTTCGCTGACCTCGTGGGGGGGAGCAGCAGAACGCTTATGTCGTTGAAAATACGAAGTATTCTTGTGCTCGTCGTCGGTACGGTGCTCGGTTTCACGGTATCGCTCGGCAGCAGCGTGCTGGCGGAGCGCAAGCCGGCGCAGACGGTGGCCCGCGCCGACATCCCGCTTTCGCCGGAATACGCTGAGCTGCTGACGCAGGTCGTGCAGCGGGTGCGGGCGGAATACGTCGACAGCGTGGACGAGCAGCGCATCGTCGAGAGCGCGATCCGCGGCATCCTGCAGGAGCTCGATCCCCACTCGAAGTACCTCGACCCCGAGCAGTACGAGGACATCCGGATCAGCACGACCGGCAACTACTCCGGCGTGGGTCTCGACGTCAGCCTCGACGACGGCAAGGTCACGGTCGTGTCGCCGCTCGACGGCGCGCCGGCGGAGCGTGCAGGCATCCTGCCCGGCGACGTGGTCGTGTCGGTCAACGAAGTGCCGGTCGACCGCGACAACGTCGAGGAGACGGTCAACATGATGCGCGGCCAGCCCGGCACGCAGGTCACGCTCGACATCCTGCGGGACGGCAATCCCGAGCCGCTTCGCTTCGCGCTGACGCGCGCCGACATCCACGTCAACACCGTGCGCAGCGCCCCGCTCGCGGACGGCTTCGGCTACATCCGCCTGACCTCGTTCTCGAACTCGACCGCCCGTGAGCTGCAGCAGGCCGCGGAGGAGCTGACGATCCGGATGGATGCGCCGCTGCGCGGCCTCGTGCTCGACCTGCGCAACAACCCCGGCGGCGTGCTCGACGCGGCCGTCGATGTCGCGGATCTTTTCCTCGACGACGGGCTGATCGTCCGCGGCAGCGGCCGCGCGCGGCAGGCGCGATTCGAGCGGCACGCGGCGGGCGGCGACCCGCTCGAGAACGTTCCGCTCGTCGTGCTGGTCAACGGCGGCTCCGCGTCGGCGTCGGAGATCGTCGCGGGCGCATTGAAGGACCACAGCCGCAGCCGCCTGGTGGGGCTGCGCACGTACGGCAAGGGCTCGGTGCAGACCGTGATGCCTCTCGGCGAGGGCAGCGCGATCAAGCTGACGACGTCGCTCTACATCACGCCGTCGGGGCGCTCGATCAACGGAATCGGCATCGAGCCGGACGTGCGCGTCGGCGCGTCGGACCCGAAGAACATTTATCGCGGTCCGGGCAGTAAGACCGCCTTCATGGACGACGAGCAGGTGCTGGAGGCGCTGCGGGTCATCGGGTACGACCCGGAACCGAAAGTGCTCAGCACTTCTTTGTGATCGCGATGCCTTCGGCCGCGGTCGCGGGTCGTCGGTCCACCGGGGACACGGCGCCGACCCGCGATTGCTCGCATGAAGCCGAAATCCCTCGACCGTAGCCTCGAGATCGAGCAGGCGCAGCTGCGCGGCTTCGCGCGCAGCATTTCCGAGGTGGAATGGCTGCTGCTGATCCTCGTCGTGCTCTATCTCTTCGTCACGCGCCCGGATCTCGCGCAGGATCTGCCGGTGATCGGCGTGCTGGTCGCGTTCGCCGGGTTCATCCTTGCGTTTCGTTACGGGCGGCCGCTGGTCGGGCTGCCGCGCATCAAGATAGCGGTCGAGATCCTCGCGATGCTGGCTTTTCTGACCGCCGTGCTCGGCCTCGCCGGAGGCGTGCGCAGCCCTTTGCTGAATCTGTATCTGCTGCCGATCATCACCGCGGCGCTGGCCCTCGACAAGCGGGCTACGACGCTGGTCATGCTGATGGTCTGCCTCTGCTACGCGCTGCTCGCGACCCTGCCCGGCGGAGTCACGGCGCTAAACGCCGCGTTCGCGGCCGAGGCCGTCGGCGTGCTGGCGCCGTTCGTGCTGGTCGCCTTCTGCACGACGCTGCTGGCGGAAAACATTCTCGCGTCCAAGGAGCGGATACGAGCGCTGTCCGACCGCGACGAGCTGACGTCGCTGTACAACCTGCGGGCGTTCACGCGGCTGTCGGAGGTGGAGCATGCGCGGGCGAGCCGCACGGAAAGGCCGTACTCGCTGCTGATGGTGGACATCGACAATCTGAAGTCGGTCAACGACACTTACGGCCACGACGCGGGCAACCGCGCGGTCGTGCTCGTCGCCGACGCGCTGCAGAGGCTGACCCGCTCGAGCGACGTCGTGGCGCGCTACGGCGGCGACGAGTTCATCGTGCTGCTCGGCGATGCGAACAGGGCAGTCGCCGAGGAAGTCGCGCAGCGGATCCGCAACGTCGTGTTCTCGACGACGCTCGAGGTCGACGTGAAAATGGTCCGCATCAAGGTCAGCGTCGGCGTCGCGACCTTCCCCGAGGACGGCAACGCGCTGCAGCCGATCATGGCCGCCGCGGACCGTGCGATGTACAAGGACAAGGAGCATCGCGAGCCGAAAGGCCGGGTCGTCTTCAGGCGCAGATGAGCCCCGTGTCGGGGCCCGAAGGACCCGGCGCCGCGGACGTGCGTGCCTCCTCCATTCAACTTCCTGAAGACGGGTAAGAGATGAATCTGCAACTGCTGCTGACTGTGTTCGCCACCGTGTTTCTCGCCGAGCTCGGCGACAAGACTCAGCTCGCGACGCTGCTCTTCGCCAGCCGCGAGCCCGGCAATCTGATGCTGATCTTCGTCGGAGCGTCCGCGGCGCTGGTCCTTTCCAGCGCGATCGGCGTGGCCGCGGGGGGCCTGATCGCCCAGTACGTCGACCCGAAGTACCTGACGTACGCCGCCGGCGTCGGCTTCATCGGTGTCGGCATCTGGACGCTGTGGAGCGCGTGACGGGGGGGCAGTACGCCTGCCGGCCACCTGCGGTTATGATTGCGGCGACGACCAGAGCGAACCGCAGCGGAGGGGAACCGGCATGATCAAGGTCAGCGTCATGTATCCGCGCAAAGACGGCGCGACGTTCGACATGGACTATTACTGCGCAACGCACATGCCGCTCGTTCGGGAGAAGCTCGGCGCCGCGCTGAAGGGAATGTCCATCGATTCCGGGCTCGCCGGGCCCGAACCCGGCTCCGCGCCGGCCTACGTCGCGATGGGGCACCTGCTGTTCGACTCGACAGAGTCGTTCCAGGCCGCGTTCGCGCCGCACGCCGAAGCCATCCTCGGCGACATCCGGAACTACACGGACATCGAGCCGATCATCCAGATCAGCGACGTCAAGCTGTAGGGCTTCTCGCCCGATGCGCGCGACAGCGGCACCGCCCCGGCCGGCCTCTTCATGAGCGCGCCCCGCGGCGGCACGCGGCCCCCCGAGCGGTTTCCGTTCTGGGGCGTGCTGGCCGTTCCGGCCGGGATCGTATTCGGCACGCTGATCGGCGTGCTCCTCGGAGCGCTGTTCGGCATAGCGGGTATCGGCGCCGCGATCGGCGCGGGAATCGGCATCGGTGTCGGGCTCGCGTTGCTCGCGGCCGCCATCGTCGTCGCCTCCGCCAAGGATTGAAGCTTGTCATTCGCAGCCGCTTCGAAAATTACGGCGGGAGCATCGGCCGCCGCGCGTCACGCCGGTCGGGGCCTCGGGGCGCTGGCGGGTGCCGCGGTCGCGATCCTGTGGCTGGCCGCGCTGTGGACCCCCGCATCGGGCGCGATGCTCGCGGGAATCGGGTTCGTCGTCGCGCTGCTGATGGCGCTGATCGGGCTCTTCGTCGTCATCGCGTCGCTGCGCGGGCATGTTGTCGTGCTGCTGATCGCTTTCGTGGCATCCTTCTTCCCGATCGGTTTCCATCTGGCCGCGGCCGAGCACTGGCTGAGCTGGGTCGGCCGCCTGAACGTCGCGTATCTGCTCGCGGCGCTGCTGATGTGGCTCGGCCGGCGGCTCGACGCGCGCGACTGACCGGCGCATGTAGAATGCGTCGAGCCGCGCTGCCGCCGCGCAGGGAGAAAGCATGCTCGAAAGAACCGTCTTTACGACCGCAGCGATGTGCGCCGTGTTGCTCGCGGCCTGCGCACCCGAGGTCGGCAGTGAGCGGTGGTGCGACGCGATGCGCGACAAGCCTCGCGGCGACTGGACGGCGAACGAGGCGTTGGATTTTGCGCGGCATTGCCTGATCGAGACGGAAGAATGAACGTGAAACTGCGAATGTCCGCGGGGCTGCCGCGGTGCTCCTTCGGCTCCGTCGCCGCGGCGGCGTGCTGCCTGATGCTGTCGCCTCCCGCGGGCGCTGCCGATGCAGCCGCACGCGACGCGCTGCGCGAGCACCGCCTGATCTGGAGCGCTGTCGCGATCGACGACTACGAGTACGGCTATAACAAGTTCTGCGAATGTCATCGCGAAGCGCCGCCGGAAACCCTGGTTACCGTGCGCGACGGCGAAGTCGTGGGAGTGCGCCACCGGCACGCGGATACGGATACGGTCGTCGACGCGGAGCAACGCAACTTCGAGTGGTACTGGACCGTCGAAGGCCTGTTCGATCTCGTCGACACGGCGCTCGAGCGCGAGGTCGAGGTGCGGGCGGATTACGACCCGGCGCTCGGCTATCCGACGCGCGTATACATCGACTACGACCCGAACCTGATCGGCGAAGAGCTCGACGTGCGGCTGACGCGTCTGGAGCGGCTCGAACCCTGACCCGCACCACATGGACGGCGCCGACAAACGTGCCCTGCGCCGTTGGCTCCCTGTCGCCGTCATCGTCGCCGCGTGGGCGGCGTCGCTGCCGCTGCCGGCGCTCGCCGTGCGGGGCGGCCCGACGCTGACCGGCTGGGAAATGCTGCTGCAGGGCTGGCAGGGCGCCGGGCGCGGAG
Source organism: Gammaproteobacteria bacterium (assembly GCA_016927175.1). Taxonomy (GTDB): domain Bacteria; phylum Pseudomonadota; class Gammaproteobacteria; order Steroidobacterales; family Rariloculaceae; genus ZC4RG20. The sequence continues at coordinate 7,100 of JAFGNC010000230.1, forward strand.
TCTATGCCTGGTACGCCAATCCGTTGTTCGCCGTCGCCGTCGTGGCGGCCGTCGCGAACCGGCCGCGTGCCGCGCTCGTCGCATCCGGCTTCTCGATTCTGCTCGCGCTGACGACGTTCGTCGCCGAAGACGTGCTGCATCGCAGCATGGAAAGGGTGCCGGAGCTGACGCTGCTCGTCGGCTTTTACGTCTGGGTCGCGGCGTTGCTCGCGGCCTTCCTGTCCGCCTGGCGCACCGTGTACTTGCAGCTCAGGGACAATCTCCGCCCCCGAGCCGGAGGCCGAAAATCCTTTCATTTTTGGGATTGACGCTCAAACGGGCTCGCCGTAGAGTCGTATCACGCCCTCAGGGGCGGAGAAGGTGTCGGTCGACCGAGGTTCGTTGCAAGCGCTAGGTACTTGAGTCAAACACGGATCTACCGATCTAGCGCTTGACTTTGCGCCGTTGGTTAAGTGGCTAGCTGTTCGAAACGGCGTGAGAGTCGGTTAATGAATATCTACGTCGGCAATCTTTCTTATGGTATGAGCGAAGGTGAGCTTCGCGACGCGTTCGCGGCGTACGGCGAGGTCTCCTCGGTGAAGATCCTGATGGACCGCGAGACCGGTCGTTCGCGCGGTTTCGGCTTTGTCGAGATGCCGAACCAGAGCGAAGCGGAAGCCGCCGTTTCGCAGCTGAACGGCAAGGACGTCGGGGGACGGGCGCTGCGCGTCAACGAAGCTCGGCCTAGAGAAAGGCACTAGACCGGCTTCGTCGGGGAGGTCGTCCGTTCGGCCGGCCTCCCCGGCTCCACAGTCCGAACACGGCGCCGCCGACTCGGCCAGGCGCCTCGTCCGGCGCGTACTCCGTCTCGAGGCACGCGCGTCGGCCACGCTCGTTTCGGCGGCGTCGCGACGCCTGTACCGGAGTCCGCAATGGTTTATCTGAAGTGGACGGCGAGCGACCTGGTGACGCTCGAGCTGCGTGAGCTGTACACCGAAGTCGACGACGACGGCTGGGTGCAGCGGGAGCTCGGCGTCGACTTCGACGGCTATGTGACGCACCAGCTCGTTCCGACTTCCGCCCGGCCCGGGTGGTTCGGGATCGCCCGTCTGTCGAACGCGATGCTGGGCGATCAGGTCAGCAAGGCCGAGTTCGACTCGCTGTGGGAGGCGGCCTGCCAAACCGACGACTGAGTCTGCGCGTGGCCGGAGCGAGCGGCGCATGCGGCGCTTTACCGTTACGGTCCAGGCGCATCCGCGGCGCTGTCGGATCGCTGCCGCGCCGCATGATCGAGGCCGAGGCCTGCACAGAGGCCGAGGCCTGCGTGACGAAGGGGGGATCGTGAGCCGCTGGAAAACGCTGTGCGCGCTCGGCCTGATGTTTTCGGCGGCGGGTTGCGCCCCGGATCCGGATACCGCGGCACGCTCCGCCGACACGGGAGCCGCGCCGCCCGTCGCGGCGGCGCGGACGGATTCACCGGCGCCGACGAGTGCCGCGGCACCGATCGACGCTCCCGTCGGCGAATGGCGTTTCTACGGCGGTAACGCCGCTGCGCAGCGCTACTCTCCGCTGACGCAGATCCACCGCGGCAACGCGGGAGACCTGCGCGTAGCCTGGCGCTGGCACACCGCGAATTTCGGGCCGCGCCCGGAGCAGCGCAACGAAGCGACGCCGCTGATGATCGACGGCGTGCT
>JAFGNC010000036.1 GCA_016927175.1 Gammaproteobacteria bacterium
GCCGGCAAGCGCGAAATCCTGATCGAGGGCCGCGAAGAGGCGTATTGACGCCCCTATCCCCCGTCGCCAAATCGCCATAGCTTCAATCTAGGCGAAACGGGAACCGCGGATTGACGGTTCCCCGGAGATGAGAATGTTCCTACGCCTTCCCCGCGGGTCTCTGGCCATCCTGGCCGGCCTCGCACTGCTGTCCCTTCCCGGCGTCCCGTCGGCGCAGCCGCTTCCCGCTCCGCCCCCGCTGCGGCAAATGCCGGCCGTCGTGCCGATGCCGCCGCTGCCGCCGCTGCCGAAGGAAGGCGCGCTCGCCGCGGTGGCCCCGCCGCAGGTGCAGCCGCCCGCGAATATCTTCCAGCGCGCGACGCCCGCCCGCATCGAGCCCAAATCGACGATCGCGCTCAACAACGCGCAGCGCACGGCGCTCGAGCGCGTCAATACCTATTTCAACTCGATCACGACGCTGATCGGCAATTTCGTCCAGGTCGGTCCGGACCGCAGCCGCATCGAGGGCGATTTCTATCTGCAGAAGCCCGGCAAGGTGCGCTTCGACTACGATCCGCCGAGTCCCGTGGAACTCATTTCCGACGGCAGTTCGGTCATCGTGCGCGACCGCAAGCTCGCGACCCAGGACCTCTATCCGCTGTCGCAGACGCCGCTGCGCTATCTGCTCGCCGACAAGCTCGATCTCCTGCGCGACACGAACGTCATCGGCGTTTATCAGGACGACCTCTTCATCAATGTCGTGATCGAAGAGAAGCATCCGCTCGTGGGCACGCACAAGCTCATGCTCATGTTCGGCGCGAAGGATTCCGAGCTGAAGCAGTGGACCATCACCGACCCGCAGGGCTACGACACGACGATCGCGATCTTCAACGTCGATCAGAAGCAGAAACCGGATCCATCGCTGTTCAAGATCGATTATACGTTGCGGCGGGATTGACGGCGTCGTAAGCCTTCGCCGCATGAAGTTTTCCGTCGCGACCTGGAACATCAATTCCGTCCGGCTGCGCATGCCGATCGTGCGCTCCTTCCTGCGGAAGCACGCGCCCGACGTGCTGTGCCTGCAGGAAACCAAATGCCCCGACGAGAATTTTCCCTACAAGGACTTCCGCAAGCTCGGCTATGAGTACATCGCCGTGCACGGCCAGAAGGGCTATCACGGCGTCGCCATCGTTTCGAAACACCCGTTCTCGAAATCGGGCCGCGACAGTTTCTGCGGCAAGCAGGATGCCCGGCATGTCTCGGCCGTCTTCGACGGCGACGCCGGCCTTTCGACGCCGGTGACCCTGCAGAATTTCTACATCCCCGCAGGCGGCGACGAGCCCGACCCGAGGATCAACCCGAAATTCGCCCACAAGCTCGACTTTCTCGACGAGCTGAAAAGCTACTCGGCCTGCGTCGACGCGATCGGAGGCGCGCGCTCCATTCTCGTCGGCGACCTTAATGTTGCTCCGCTCGAGCACGACGTCTGGAGCCACAAGCAGATGCTGAAGGTTGTGAGCCACACGCCGATCGAGGTGGAAAAATTCGCCGCCGTGCAGAAGGCCGGCGGCTGGATCGACGTCATGCGCGGCTTTGTGCCGGAATCAGACAAGCTCTATACGTGGTGGAGCTACCGCGCGCAGGACTGGGCTGCGAGCGACCGCGGCCGCCGGCTCGATCACGTCTGGACGAGTCCCGCGCTCAAAGGGGCGGCGCGCGAGATGCGCGTGTTGCGCGGCGCGCGCGGCTGGGCGCGGCCGTCCGACCATGTACCGGTGATCGCGGTCTTCGATCTCTAGCTGTCGCGCGACGACTCGTCCTCGCGCTCCGGTTCCATGAACAGCGGCACCACCACGTCGAGATCGTCGAGCGTCGCCTTGAGCCGGTTCTGCATCATGTCGCGCAGTGCGAGCGCGGACTCCGGTTCGCCTTCGAGCGTGCGGAGAAAAACGCTGCGCGGAATGCGCAGCAGCGACGTCGGCTCCAGCGCCGTCGCCGTCGCCGGCCGTATGGCGAAGACGATCAGCGCCGTCTCGCCGATGAGCGTTCCCTTGCGCGCGACGATGCTGCCCGTCCGCTCGCCGACGCTCTTCAGTTCCACCGCACCGCGGACCACGACATAGCCGCCGTCGGCGGGCTCACCTTCCTCGAACAGCTGCTCGCCGCCGAGGAGTTCGACGCTCTGCGCGCTGATGGCGAGAATGCGCATCGCCTCCCGCCCGAGCACCCGGAACGTGGGAATCCGCCCGAGGAATACGATGTCTTCGTCGAGTGCCATGGGGCTGGAATTTCGTGGCTGGGGTCCGCGCTACGGCACGAGCTTATAGCCGCCGGCCTCCGTGACCAAGAGCGCGGCACTCGCGGGCTCTTTCTCGATCTTCTGGCGCAGGCGGTAGATGTGCGTCTCCAGCGTATGGGTGGTCACGCCGGAATTGTAGCCCCACACCTCTTGCAGCAGGATTTCGCGCGACACCGGCCGCTGCCCGGCACGGTAGAGATAGCGCAGGATCGCCGTCTCCTTGTCGGTGAGGCGGATCTTCGAGCCCTTTTCGTTGACGAGGAGCTTCGCGCCGGGGCGGAAGCTGTAGGGCCCGATCGGAAAGATCGCGTCCTCGCTCGCCTCGTGGCTCCTGAGCTGCGCGCGGATGCGCGCGAGCAACACGGCGAAGCGAAACGGTTTCGGCACATAGTCGTTCGCCCCGGCCTCGAGCCCGAGGATCGTATCGGAGTCCGTGTCGTGACCGGTGAGCATGATGACCGGCGCCTTGAACCCGTTCTTGCGCAACACGCGTACGGCATCGCGCCCGTCCATGTCGGGAAGCCCGACATCCATCAGCACGAGATCCACATGGCCGGCCTTGGCTTCCGCCAGCGCCGCCTGCCCGCTCTCGACGGCATTCGTCTCGAACTCTTCGTGCAGCGCGAGCTGCTCGACGAGCGC
>JAFGNC010000231.1 GCA_016927175.1 Gammaproteobacteria bacterium
CGGGCTCGGCGTCGTCGCCGGCTTCAGCGTCGCGATCAACGTTTTTGTGCTGAAGCTCGCGGAACGTTACCCGACGGCGCCGCTGGCGCCGGTGTTCCCCGCGATCTGGATCGGGTTCACGCTCGCGCTGGTGTCCGGAGTCCTGCTGCTGATTGCGTATCCCACCAAGGCGCTGACCGATTGGGTGTTCTACCTCAAGATCGCGCTGATCGTCGCCGCGCTCGCCCAGCTTCAGCGTCTGCGCCGGCGTGTTTTCGGCAGCGAAGCGAGCGGCGGTGGCGGCGGTGTCGGTGACGCGGCCGCCGAACCGGGCGCCGCGGGCGCGCGCGGCATCGCGCCGGCGTTTCGCGACCCGGCCCTGCGGGCTTCGGCGGTCCTCGCCATCGCGCTGTGGGTCGGTGCCGTCGTCGCCGGCCGCTTCCTGGCGTACACCTACGAATACCTGACCGCTGCCGACCTGCTCGGAGGCTTGTGACGATGCAGTCCGCGATGGAATGGATCACGTCGACCCCGATGTCGTACTTCGTGCTCGACCACGCCTGGGCGTGGCCGGTCGCGGAGGCGCTGCATTTCACGGGGCTCGTTCTGATGGTCGGCGCCGTCGGGCTGTTCGACCTGCGGCTGCTCGGCCTCGGCAAGGGCATCGCGCCCGCCGCGCTTCATCGTCTCGTGCCGCTGGCGGTCGTCGGCTTCGGCATCTCGCTCGCGACCGGCCTGCTGTTCATCTCCGGCACGCCCGACCAGTACTTCTACAACTCCGCCTTCCATCTGAAGCTCGTGTTCCTGTTCGTGATGGGCGCCAACGCGGCGTTTTTCTACGCGGGCCCGTTCCGGGCGGTACGCTCGCTCGGGCCCGCGGACGACGTGCCTGCCGCCGCCAGGCTCAGCGCCGGCATCTCGCTGGCGGCAATGATCGGCGTCATGTGCTGCGGGCGCATGCTGACTTTCTTCCGGCCGACGACCGTGTTCTGAACGGTTCCGCGAGATTTGGATTAGGATTGGCCGACACCGAAAGAAAAGTCAGTCCGGCCACTGCAGGGGAGAGCACGCGCATGAAGGAGCTGAAGCAGCTGATCCGCCACCTGTCGATCGCCGCCGGGGCGTGCGCCGCCCTGGCCGCGCCGGCCGAGGCGCAGCCGAGCGGCGAAACCATCGTTTTCGAGGGGGCGACGGTCATCGTCGGCGACGGCTCGCCGCCGCTCGAGGACGCGGTGCTCGTCGTGGAGGGGACCCGCTTCGCGGCGGTCGGCCGGGCGGGGGAGGTGGACATCCCCGCCGGCGCCGCGCGCGTCGACCTCGGCGGCAAGACGGTCATGCCGGCGATCGTCGACACGCACACCCACCTCGGCGTCGAGCGCGACGCTCTGGTACAGGATCTGCGGCGACGCGCGCGCTTCGGCGTCGGCGCCGCCATGAGCCTCGGCATGGACAGCGGAGACGTGCCGTTCGCCGTGCGCGGCGAAGAGATCCCGGGCGCGGCGCTGTACCGGACGGCCGGCCGCGGAATCACGACGCCCGAGCCGGGCCGTTCCGAGGTGCCGCACTGGGTCACGACGGAAGAGGAGGCCCGCGCGGCCGTCCGCGAGGAAGCCGCGCTCGGCGCCGACATCATCAAGATATGGGTCGACGACCGCAACGGTCAGTACCAGAAGCTGTCGCCGGAGCTCTACACCGCGATCATCGACGAGGCGCACCGCAACGACCTGCGCGTGACGGCGCACATCTTCTATCTCGAGGATGCGAAGGCCCTGCTTCGCGCCGGCATCGACGCGTTCGCGCACGGCATCCGCGACACGGACGTCGACGACGAAGCCGTCGCGCTGTTCCGCGAAAGGCCGGAGGTCGTGCTCGTGCCGAACCTGCCCGACCGCGGCGTCGCGGCCGACATGAGCTGGCTGCGCGGGCAGATCCCGGGCGACGAGCTGCGGCGCGTGCAGGACGCCGCGACGGAGCGCCCAGAGGCTCAGCAGGCCTTCGCGATCCAGGCGCGCAACCTGGACCGTCTCGCGTCCGAGGGAGTCAGGATCGCGCTCGGCACCGACGGCAACACGCCGTGGGCCGCGCACGTGGAGATGGCCGACATGGTCGCGGCCGGCATGTCGCCGGCCGACGTGATCGTCGCCGCGACACGCAATTCGGCCGAGTTCCTCGGCCTCGACGACCGGGGCACGATCGAGCAGGGCAACAGCGCGGACTTCATCGTGCTCGATGGAAATCCGCTCGAGGACATCACGAACACGCGCCGCATCGCGGACGTTTACTTGCGCGGTGCCGTCGTGGACCGCGACGGGTCGAGCTGAGCGGCCGGCGGCTCGCCGGCCCGGCGCCGCTCGACGTCACCCGCATTGCGTTCGGCGTCACCCTGCCGCCGCGCGGCGTCACCCCGGCGCCGCGCGACGTCACCCCGGCGCCGCGCGACGTCACTGAGAAACAGCACGCCCGGCAGCGTCGCGAGCCGCGTCACGACGTGCTCGACCAGCGACATGCTGACGGCGACGGGCGCCGCGATCCCGATCAGCGCCATCAGCACGACGTAGCTCGCGTCCTGCACTCCGATGCCGCCGATCGTTACGGGCAGCATCACCGCGATCCACAGGATCGGCACGACCAGCAGCAGATCGGCGATCGGGATGTCCACGCCGCAGGCGAGGGCGACGGACTTCGCGAACAGGATCCGGACGGCGAACACGGCCACGGTCGTCATGCCAACCGCCGCGAGCGTCCGCCGCTCGCCAGCGTACGCGAGGGCCGCGACCGCGATCCGCGTGACGGGCTCGCGAAAGCGCTCCGGCACGCGCGGCACGAGCGCGGCCCGCACCCAGCGCCGCACGGCCGGGTGCAGACACACGGCGCAGCCGATCAGGCCGATCGCCGTCATTGCGTAGACGAACCGGGCGACCTCGGCCGGCACGCGCGCTTCGGCCAGCAGCACGACCGCCGCCGAGCCGAACACGAGCGTCGCGAGCACGATGCTGGCGCGGTCGACGAGCGTCGAAGCGACGACCGGCGCCACCGGGTGGCCGGCGCGCGCCAGTGCCGCGATGCGCACGGCGTCGACGCCGATCGAAGCCGGCAGAAACGAGCCGAGGAAGTTGGCGGCGAGCTGCACGCGGAGCAGCCTGCCGAAGGCGAGCGCGACGCCGCGGCCCGTGAGCAGGATCTGCCAGCGCGCGTTCATCAGCAGACGGTCGCAGAACGCCAGCAGCAGCGCGGCGCCGGCCCAGTCGAGGCGCACATCGCGCAGGACGCGCCAAACCTCGCTCCAGTCCGCGAACGCGATTACGAGCGCGAGCAGGCCGAGTGAGACGACGATGCGCAGCGGCAGCGACATCAGCGGCGCGTCACGCGTAGCGCCGCCGCCATGCAGCAGCCGTCCTGCTGCGGTGCAGACGCTGCCTGAGCAGATCGCTCAGTCCGGCGCGGCCCGAGCCCGGCAGCCGGCGCAGGTACTCGTCCGACAGGCGGCTGATGTGGAACGGCGAGTCGCCGGCGCGATTCAGCGGGCGCCCGGGCAGGAGCCCCCAGTAGCAGCCCCTGAAGCCGAGCGAGCGTGCGACGTCGATGGCCTCCGCGGTGCCGACGTACTGCGGGAAGCACAGCTGGTCGACGCGGGCTCCGGGCAGCCGCGACTCGATCGCTTTCTGCGATGCGGCGAGATCGTCCCGCAGCGCCAGAGGCGCGTTGCGCCGGCGCTGCTCCAGCGCCGGCTCGCAGCCCGACAGCGCGGCCGGCGCCGGCCACTTCGGCACGAAGCGGCTCTCGAGCGTGTGCGACTGGAACTCCACCAGTCCGGACGCATGGATGGCCATGATCTCCTTCCACGTCATCGGGCGGTCCGGATGATCCGGGTCCGCTTCGGCCGCGTGCAGCCCCGGCGCGATGAATGCAACGGCGCGCGCCGCGTGGCGCCGCAGCAGCGGGAACGCGACGTCGTGAAAGTTGCGCGGTCCGTCGTCGAAAGTCAGCATCACGGCGCGGTCGGGCAGCACATGCCGGCCGGCAAGATGCTCGATCAGCTCCGACGAGCCGATCGTGCGATACCCGTTCCTTGCGAGGAAGTCGAGATCGGCGTCGAGCGCCTCACTCTCCGTCAGGTGGTAGCAGAACACGGGCACGCCGGGCAGCCTTTCGGCCGGCCGCCGTTCGAGCACGAACCGGGGCAGGGCGCCGTTCAGCAGCGCCGCGAGCTCCGGTGCGTTCTTGCGCCACGAGTCTTTCAGCGAATCGAGCAGGGCTGCCATCGCGGCCGGGCGTTACCCGCCCGTCTGCGCGGGACGATCTCCGGCCCGCCTGCCGCCGCCGATCTCTCGGTAGAGGCTCAGCAGCCGCCTGACATGATGCTCGATGCCGAACCGCTCCGCTGCCGCGGCCGCCGCGGCGCCGGCGGCCGCGAGCTCCGCCGGATCGTCGAGCAGGTCGAGCACGGCCGCGATGAAGGCCGCGGAGTCACCGGCCGCGACAAGGCGGCCGGTGCGGCCGTCGTCGACGACCTCGCGCATGCCGCCGACGTCGAAACCGACGACGGGGCGAGCGGCCGCCATGGCTTCGATGGCCGTCAGCGGCAGACCTTCGGACTCCGACGGCAAGACGACGAGGCTGCACAGCGTCAGCAGGTCCGGGACGTCGCTGCGCTGCCCGGCGAAGACGACGTTCGCGCCGAGACCGAGCCGCGCGATCAGCGCCTCGCAGGAGGCGCGCTCCGGACCGTCGCCGACCAGCAACAGGATCGCGTCGGGATGACGCCGCACGATCTGCGCCATCATCGACAGCATGTGGCGGTGCCCTTTGACCGGAAACATGCGGCCGATCATGCCGAGGACCGGCGCGTCCTCGGCGATCGCGAACTCCGCGCGCAGTCGATCACGGGCCGCTGCGGGAACCTGCCGAAACCGCTCGAGCGGCAGGCTGTTGTGCAGCGTGCTGATGCGATCGCGGCGAAGCGCGTAGTCGCTGGCGGCGAGGCCGTGGATGACGTCGGCCACGCACAGGCCGCGATCGGACGGGCGCGCGAATGCGCGCTGCAGCGCCCGGACGGCCGGGTGCACGCGATTCAGATCGTGGACGTGAATGATGGTCCGCGCCTCGACCAGCGGCGCGACGATTCGGGCGATCAGCGTCGCTTTCATCTGCGTCGCGTGCAGGATCCGGCAGCCGCGCTGCCGGGCGATGGAAGCGACGTTCAGCGCGACGCGCGGGTCGAGCTTGCCGGCGTTCAGGAAGATCGGCTCGATGCCGTGCCCGCGCAGCACGTCGGCCGCGACGTGCGACTCGCGCAGGAAACAGACGGTCAGGTCGACGCCGGCGCCCGCGAGCGCCGGCAGCACGTTCAGCAGATACGACGTCAGGCCGTGCGAAACCCCGGAGGAGTAGCCCAGGTGGTCGGCGAGAAACAGTACGGAAGGCAAGTCGGTGCGCGCGGCGAGATCCTGCGCGCGGATGCCTGCGGCGCTATGCAGCACCGGCTACCGACCGTTCGGTGTGTCGTGAATCGGTCACAGGTGGCTACCCTGACAGGTGGAGCCCTTCCGTAGTCCGCGGCGCGTCCTGCTGCTGAATTCGTTGCGTCTTTGAATTTCAGCATAGCGCCGCAGCGGCGGATTTCAATCGGTTGAAAACCGGCCTTGACGGCCGCGGAAACGGGGCGTCTCCGCGGCCGTGTCAGCCGTTCACACGTTCAGCAACTCTGCGATCTGAACCGCGTTCAGCGCCGCTCCCTTCAGCAGCTGGTCGCCCGCGACGAACATCGAGACGGAGTGCCCGGTCGGATCGCTCGCGTCCTGGCGAATCCGGCCGACGAGGATGTCGTCACGACCCGACGCATCGACCGGCATCGGGAAGTAATTGCGCTCCGCGTCATCCACGAGGGCGACGCCGGGAGCGTCGCCGATGATCGAACGCACGTCGGCGGCCGTGATCGGCTTCTCGCACTCGAACGTCATGGACACGCAATGCGCCCGCAGCACCGGCACGCGGATGCAAGTCGCGCTGACGCGAATGTCGGCGTCGCCGAAGATCTTCCGCGTCTCCTGGATGACCTTCGTCTCCTCTTCGTTGTATCCCGTGGCGGGATCGATCGGAGTGTTGTGGCTGAACACGTTGAAGGCGTACGGATGAGGCAGCACTTTCGGCTCGAACGCACGCCCGTCGAGGTACGCCGCCGTCGCCTGGCGCAGCTCTTCCATCGCGGCGGCGCCGGCCCCCGAAGCCGACTGGTATGTCGACAGGATCAGACGCCGGATGCGGTTGCGCCGGTGCACGGGCCACAGCGGCGTGATCGAGATGATCGCGGCGCAGTTCGGGTTCGCGACGATGCCCTTGTGCCCGCGTACCGCGCCCGCGTTGATTTCCGGCACGACGAGCGGCACGGAATCGTCCATCCGGAATGCGGAGGAGTTGTCCACGACGGTGGCGCCGCTCTTTACCGCGATCGGCGCGAACCTGCGCGACGTGCCGCCGCCGGCGGAGAACAACGCGATCGAGACGCCTTCGAAGCTGCTCTCCGTCAGCTCCTGCACCGTCAGCTCGCTGCCGCGGAAGGGCATCTTCCTGCCCGCCGAGCGAGCGGAGGAAAACAGCCGCAGCTCGGACAGCGGGAAGTCGCGCTGCTCGAGGCAGCGCACGAGCTCGACGCCGACGGCACCGGTGGCGCCGACGACCGCGACGACCGATTCACTCTTGCTCATGGCTCATCTCCAGTATGGCCGGACGCAACGGGGGGGCGGACACAAAAAAAGGCCCCGTCGGATGCCGGCGGGGCCTTCGGATTCTGCAGTTCGCTGACGGTCAGCGCGCACGCTCCTCCGGAGCCCCGCCGCGGGGCTTCTCGAGCGTAATCGTGGGTTTTCGGACCGTTGCGAGCATGGGCGGGCACATTAGCGCAGCTTCTGTGCCGCGTAAAGGCGGAAAACGCGTTGGCACACCCTTTGCAGCCTCACGGCACCGGCATCGTACCAGGCGAGCGGTGACCATGAGTTGTGTTCCAGGGATCACAGATTTGCCATCAAGGAGACTAACGATGAAACCGACAAACACCTTATCGCTGCAGGCTGCGGCCGCCGCAGTGCTGCTGGCGCTGGGCTCATCGGCTGCGCTCGCGCAGCAGGATGCGCAGGATCCGTCGCTCCAGCAGCCGCCGGAGCAGCAGCAGAGCCCGCTGTCGCAGGCCGGCGAGCAGGAGACTTCCGAGCGCTCCACACAGGAGCAGCAGCCGAGCGAGAGCGCGGGCCAGGAGGCCGAAGCCGGGCAGGACGAGACGCAGATCGCGCGCGCGGGCGATACCGGCCAGTCGTCGGCCGACCTGGACCAGCTGGCCGAGGAGAACCAGGACATCAGCCGCTTCATCGAAGCGATCAAAGCCGCCGGCATGGAAGAGTCGCTGACGCAGGGCACGTCGTACACGGTGTTCGCGCCGACGGACGAGGCGCTCGAGGAGGTCGATCTCGAACAGCTGATGCAGCCCGAAAACAACGATCAGCTGGTCAGCCTGCTGCGCGCGCACATCGTGGCCGATGACGTCGACGCGCAGATGGCGCGCTCGCTCGGCCGCGCGCAGACGATCGACGGCGGCACGATCGAGATCAGCGAAAGCGACGGCGAGCTCATGATCGGCGATGCGAGCGTAGTCGAGCCCGATATCCAGCAGGGCAGCCTGCGGGTGCATACGATCGATCAGGTGCTGTCCGAGGGCAGGACTCAGACCGCAGCGGCGGAAGGGCAGTCGCAGGGCGCGCAGCCGCAGGAAAGCGAGCGGGAGTCCGGCCTCGAGTCGGAGCTGGAGCAGGAAGCGGAGCAGGGGCAGCAGGAGCTCGAGGAGGAGACCGACAGCCTGCTGCGCTGAAGCCGCTCGACCTCGGCTCGAACGGGCGGTCGTGCAGACGACCGCCCTTCGGGCGGACCGCGACGGGCGTATCGCTCCGCCCGTGTCTCTCCGGGCGTATCGCTCCGACCGCGTGGCCCCGCCCGGATCGCTCCGGGTGTGCCGCGCCGCCACGCGTCATCGGGTCCCGGTCACTTGACGGCGGGCAGACTCGGGCGGGATCAGTCCCGGGCGCGGCGGCGCCGCATCTCTTCGATCATCTTCTCGCGGGCGCGGTCGAGCTTCTCCTGCTCGGCCTCCGGGTCCGGCTCCGACTCGGCGGGCTTGCGGCAGTCGAGCGTGGCCCACTCGATCTCGCGGCGCAGGTCGAGCGCATTCATCGCCTCCGCCGCCGACCGGATGAAGAACGCGCTGACGCGAAGGTCGTTCTCGAGCTGGCGGATGTCGCCCGGAGTCCAGCGGCTGCCGAGCCGCAGCTCCCCCTGAAGGTCGCAACGGAATCCGGCTTCGCCGCCGCTGACGGAAAAGTCGGAGCTGCGCCGGCGCGCCGTTTCGTCCGCGTCACCCCATCGCCACGTGAAATCGTTGCGGGGCAGGCTGTACCCGAATTGAGCATGGGCCGGCAGCGCCTGCACGGCGGCCGCGGCTGCGAGCGCGCATAGAAGTCTCGACTTGCCCATCCGGCTGATCCTGAGCGCCTTCATTGCATTATGCAAACGCGCCGCCCCGCGGATCAACGCCTCGGCCGTTGCGCGGCGCGGCCGGCCACCGCGGCGGACGCAGGCGGAATTTCCCTCGGTCAGCGGGAACTAATAACATCGCAATGCGGCCCGTCGCGGCGCCCGGCGACGCGGTCCGTTTCGGGCCCGGCAAGCGGCGCCGCGGGGTGCGGGCCGCGGAGGATATCGAGTGACATACACAACGGGTAGCGCTAGCCGGCGGCGTCTGCCGAAGGTCGCGGCCGCGGCCGCAGGCGTCACGCTCTGCGCGCTGGCCTTCGCGGACCCGTTGCCGTTTCGGCAGTACCTCGGCCTCGAATACTACGATTTCCCGCTGCCGCACGATTATGCCGAGCCCGCCGAGTGGGTTTTCGCCCGGCTGATGTATCCGCCGGCGTCGACGTCGCGCTACGGCTTCCGCTGGGGGTCGGACTGGAGCCAGGGCGGCACGAGCTGGACGATCGACTACCCTCGAGGCGATCGTCATATCTCCGAGATGGTTCGGCGGCTGACCGCCGTCGACGCCCGCTCCGTCGAGCAGCCCGTCAATCTCGACGACGGCGACGACGTGTTCTACTGGCCGTGGCTCTACGCCGTCGAAGTCGGCACGTGGGACCTGACGGACGAGCAGGCGGCGAAGCTGCGCGAGTATCTGCTGCGCGGCGGCTTTCTGATGGTCGACGATTTCCATGACGCATTCGAGTGGGGCGTCTTCGTTGCGAGCATGCGGCGGGTGTTTCCGGAGCGGCCGATCGTCGACATCCCGCGGGACGATCCGATCTTTCACGTGCTGTACGACGTCGAGGATCTGTCGCAGATTCCGGGTGCGCAGTACCTGCGCAGCGGCGTCACTTACGAGCAGCGCGGCGTCGTGCCGCATTGGCGCGCGATCTACGACGACGAGGGCCGCATCATGGTCGCGATCTGCCACAACATGGATCTCGGGGACGCCGTCGAGCATTCGGATACGCCGCAGTATCCGGAGAACTACTCGTCGCGGGCGATGCGTACGTTCATCAACTACATCGTCTATTCAATGACGCATTAGGGTAGCTGGCACAGGCCCTGTGCGGAGCTTCCTCAGCGCCGGAGGCCTCACGTCCGCCGGACGTACGCGCAACCGAACCCATGCCGCGATCGAGCCGACAAGCCGGCCGCAGGAGGCGCGCCAGCCGTAAAGGGCGCAAGCCCCTTCTGCGCAGAGCGCTGGCGCGGTTGCGCCTGCCGCGGCTCCTGCCGCGGCGCCGCACGCGCCAGCGCTGGCTGCGCGTGTTCCGCCGCGCGCCGATACCGGTCCAGGCGGCGCTCGGGTGCGCGGCGATCGTCGCCATGTGGTTCGCGGCCAACGGCGTGTATCAGGTCGCGCGCAAGCCGACGGAGCTGTTCTTTCCGGTCAGCGGAACGCTGTACAAGACGCCGTCGCAGACCTGGCGCACGTACGGGCGTCTGTTTCGCCGGCACTCGACGCCGGTCATGTCGGCGGAGCTTCTCGCGGCGCTCGCGCAGGTGGAAGGCTCCGGAAATCCGGTCGCGCGCACGTACTGGAGATGGGCCCTGTCGCACGACCCGTTCGACATCTATCGGCCGGCGTCGAGCGCGGTCGGCATGTACCAGATCACCGACGGGACGTTCGAGGAAGCGAGGCGCTGGTGTATTCACGACCATCGAGCCGTCGAGGACGGTCCATGGCACGACGTCCGCTCGTGCTGGCTCAACGCGCTCTACATACGCGTGCTGCCGACGCACGCGATCGAGCTGACGTCGGCTCATCTCGATCGACAGGTTGCGCGCACGCTCGCCCGGCACGGCATCGAGCACGCGACGCTCGAGCAGAAGCAGGATCTCGCCGCGGTGGTCCATCTGTGCGGCGGCGGCGCGGGCTCCGCATACGCCCGCCGCGGGCTCGAGGCGCTGCCGGGGCAGCGCTGCGGGGCGCACTCGCTCGAGGCCTATCTCGACAAGGTCGATGCGATGAAGGCGCTGTTCGCGCGCCTCGGCGAGCGCTCCTGAGGCGAGGCGCCGATCACTGCGGCGCGATGCGCCACAGCTCGCCGTCGGGCTCGTCCGTGACCACGTACAGCTCGCCGGCGGCGCCCTGACGCACGTCCCTTATGCGTTGGCCCCGCTCCGCGAGCAGATGCTCCTCGCCGGCCACGCGGTCTCCGTCGAAGGTCAGGCGAACGAGCCGCGTGTCCTTGAGCCCGCCGATGAAGAGGCTGCCCCGCCACTGCGGAAACGCGTCGCCGGTATAGAACTCGGCGCCGGACGGGGCGATGACCGGATCCCAGTAGTACACGGGCTGCACGTAGCCGGGCGCCTGGGTCACCGAATCAGGGATCGGCTCGCCGGTGTACTCCTCGCCGTAGGTCACCGCGGGCCAGCCGTAGTTCTCGCCCGCCGTGATCAGGTTCAGCTCGTCGCCGCCCTGCGGGCCGTGGTCGACGATCCAGAGCCGGCCCTGCGGGTCGAAGTCCGCCGCCTGGACGTTGCGGTGACCCAATGACCAGATCTCCGGCTGCGCGCCGGGATCCTGGGCGAACGGGTTGTCGTCGGGCACCGCTCCGTCCGGGCCGATCCGGATGATCTTGCCCATGTGACTGTCGAGGTCCTGCGCCTGGTAGCGCATCGGCAGATCGGACCGCTCCCCGAGCGTGACGAACAGCATGCCGTCCGGTCCGAAAGCGAGCCGCGAGCCGAAATGCAGTCGTCCGTCGTACGCCGGCATGGCGCGAAAAATCACTTCGACCTGCTCGAGGCTGCGGCGGTCCTCGGACAACGTGCCGCGGGCGACGCTGGTCGCGTTGCCGCCGTCGCGCGGCTCGGAGAAGCTCAGGTAGACCATCCGGTCGGACTCGAAGCCGGGGCCGAGCGCCACGTCGAGCAGGCCCGCCTGGCCGCCCGTCTGGACCTGCGGCACGCCGGCGATCGGCTCGCCGACCTCGCCGTCGGCGCCGACGATCCGGAGCCGCCCGGGCCGCTCCGTCACGAGAAGACTGCCGTCCGGCAGCGGCTCGACGGCCCACGGGTGCTCGAGGCCCCGCGCGAGCACGGACACCTCGAAGTCGACGTCGGACTCGGCCTCGCAGGCCCGGGTCTGGCCCGGGAACGCGGGCTCCTGCTCGGGCACGTTCGGCGGACGCTGCTCGACGGGCGAGCACTCGCGTTGCGCGGCGTCCGCGGCCGCGATCTGCGCCTCATCCTGCGCCTGCGCCGTCAAAGCGACCGCCGCGGCAGCCAGTGCCGGCAGCACCGCGGCAGTGCGCGACGCAACGCGGAGCGGGGCCGCGAACGTGTCGGGCGCTCGGGACTCGACGCCGCGTGCGTGGGGGATCTCGCTCTGCATGGCGCGCTCCTTGGCCGACGGGAGTCGGGCGTCGTCGTGGCGGCGGTGCCGTTGCGGCCGAGCAGCGTCGGCCGGCGCGCACCGACGATTCCGGTCAGTCTCGTCGCCGCGCCAAAGCGAGCGCAATAGGTGATTGCACCGTCGACGACGCGGCCGGCTCCGGAATGGCGGAGCCGGCGCGCGTCGGCGTGCAGAGTCAGTCGTCGAGCGACGCGAGCCGCGGCTGGTCGAGTTGCCGCATCGCGTCGGCCACGGCCGTCTCGTAGCAGCGCTTCCACAGGCGCCGCGCCTCGAAGCTCTTGATGTCCCGCGGGCCGCAGAGGCCGCGCGCGGCCGTCTCGATCCGCGAGACGAGCGCCTCGCGATCGCCGTCGTTCGCGTTCCGGTCGTAGTGCAGCACCACCGAATTCGTCGAAACGACCGTAGCCTTGTCGGCCCGGTCATCGGCAAACGCCGTCGCCGTGCAGCCGAGCGCGAGCGCCGCAGCGATGACCGAGTTGCGCAGGTAGTTCGTGTTCATGCCGGTCCCCTCGTGATTGATTCGACTCCGCCATGCGGTATGACGCGCATGATCGGGGAACGGCGCGACGGCGGCATGACCGCGCGGTGATTGTTTGCTGATCATTCGATGAACCGCGGCCGATGAACTGCGGCGTGCGGAGCGCGCAAGCCGGCGGCGAGGAGAGGCCGGCAGTGCCGCCCGTCAGGCCGTATGGCCCAGCGCGCTGAGCAGAGCCTTGAAGCGCGGGTGATCGCGCAGCGACGCCAGGTCCTCGTCGCGCTCGACCCACGAGGGCCGGCACAGCACGTGCCCGTCCCGGCCGTTCTCGAGTGCCGCAAGCGCGTGCTCCGTCTCGCCGAGAAGCGCGAATGCGCAGGCGGCGTTGTAGTGAACGTAGGGCTCGTCGGGCTCGAGCGCGCAGGCCCGCAGGCTCCAGGCGCGCGCCTCGTCGTGCCGTCCGACGGCGATCAGCGAGCCTGCCGTCAGCGACAACGCGCGCGCATCGGTCGGGTCCGCCGTCAACGCGCCGTAGGCCGCGGCGATCTGCCGCTGCGCCGCATCGCGTTCGCGCTCGCGGTCGCCGAGCGAGCGGTAGGCCTGCGCGGCGAAGACCAGCGCCTGATAGTCGTCCGGGCGCAGCTCGGCCGCGCGCTCGTAGAGCTCCGCGGCCTTGCCGTACCGTCCGCTCTCGATCGAGGCGTGGCCGTAATAGAACCAAGCCTCGAACAGCGAGCGGTTCTCCGCCAGCGCGCGCTCGAATGCGGCTTCCGCCTCCTGGTGGGCGCCGCCGAGCGCCGCCGCGGCGCCTCGCGCCGTCCATGCCTCCGCGGAGCGCGGGTCGAGGCCCACCGCGCGCTCCGCCGCGGCGAGTGCCTCGAGACGGTGACTCTCCGCGCCGCTGCGGTACAGCACGACGTGGCTCAGAGCGAGGCCGGCGCAGGCGCGGGCCGAGGCCGGGTCGACGGTCAGCGCCTGGTTGAACAGATCCATCGCGAAGCGCTGGCTGCGACGGCCGAACCGGTGCAGGTACACGAAGCCGCGGTCGCACAGGTCTTCGGCCGTGAACCCGGCGGCCGAGTCCGCGCGCGCCGCATGCCGGCGCCGTAGCGCCACGGCGATCCGATGAGCGATCTCGTCCTGGATCGCGAGCATGTCCTGCTCGCGCCGGTCCCACCGCTCCGACCACAGATGGAAGCCGCTGCCGGCATCGATCAGCTGCGCCGTCACGCGCAGCCGCTCGCCGTGTCTGCGCACGCTCCCTTCGAGCACGTAACGGACACCGAGCTGGCGGCCGATGTTGCGGACGTCGTCTGCGCGATTCTTGAAGGCAAAGGCGGACGTCCGCGCCGCGACCCTCAGGTTCGGCACGCCGGCGAGCTCGTTCGTGATCTCCTCCGTCATGCCGTCGCAGAAATATTCCTGGCTGCGATCGGGGCTCATGTCGACGAACGGCAGCACTGCGACGGACGGCTCCGGCGACGCCGGCTCGGCGGAGCGCGGCTCGACTTCCTTTGCGCCCGCGACCGTGTCTACCGGCGCCACGAACCGGAAACCTCTGCGCTGGATCGTCCGAATGACCGACTGCCGGCTGCCGTCGTCGCCGACCAGCGCGCGCGCCTTTCGCACGACCTGAGTCAGCGCCGACTCGGATACGACCAGGCCGGGCCACAACGTCGTGAGCAGCTCGTCCTTGTCGACGACCCGATCGCGGTGCGCGATCAGATAAAGCAGCAGGTCGAAAGTCTTCGGCTGCGCTTCTTCGGGGCGACCGTCGCGGCGGATCTGCCGCAGCCGCGGACTGATCTCGTAACGGTCGAAGCGGTAGATGAAATCGGCGTCCATCCAGGGGGGTGCGCCCGGGTCATGCCGGCGCATCGCTGCAAAGTATACCGATTCCGCGAGCGCGTGCGCGGCTCAGCCGCCCTGTCGATGGCCTTCCCGCACTGCGCGCTCGAGATCTTCGTCCGACAGCAACCGCTGATCGGGGTCCGCCGTGCCGAAACATCGCTCCGGGATCGACACGAACTGCAAGGCGCATGCCGAGCCGATGGCACATGCCTTGCAACATACGCCGCGAACAGGAGGTCGTGCATGAGTAAGTTTGTCGTCGTGATATTTGCGGACGCGGCCGGCGCGGAAGCGGCGAGCCGGGTGCTGAAGGAGCTGCACGCGGAGACCAGCCTGACGCTGCACGGCGCTGCCGTGATCCGCAAGGACGCGCAAAGCGACGTCGCCGTGTCCGACCGTGTCGAGGCCGGGCTGCCGAATGCCGCGATAGGGGCGCTGGTCGGCGGGCTGATCGGCCTGCTGGGCGGTCCGGTGGGGCTCGCCCTCGGCGCCGGCGGCGGCGCCTGGATCGGCAGCTGGCGCGACATCTCCCATCTCGGCGTCGGCGCTGACTTCGTGGAGCAAGTCACGCGCGAGCTGAAGCCCGGAGGCGCGGCTCTGGTCGCGGAAGTGGACGAGGAGGAGGTCGCGCCGCTCGACGAGCGGATGGAGGCGCTCGGCGGAGTCGTGATACGCGAGTGGCGTGCCGACTTCGCCGAAAGCCAGCTGCTGAAGGAGGCCGCCGGTCGCAAGATGGAAGTGACTCACCTGCGGCAGGAGATGAGCGGCGCCGACGGCGCGCGCCGGGCGCGGCTCGGCCGAAGGCTCGAGGAGGCGCAGGCGACGCTCGCCCGCATCGAGGAGCGCGCCCGCGCAAAGCTGGACGAGGTCAGGGCCGAGACGGACGCCAGGATCAGAGCGATGCAGGAACAGGCGGCGTCTGCCCGTTCCGCCGATCGCAAGACGCGAATCGAGCAGCGCATCGACGAGGCGCGCAGGGAGCGGGAGCAGCGCGCCGCCTTGCTCGAGCAAACGATGGATCTCGCCAGATCCGCTCGCGCCTGACACGCCGCGGCGCGCGTGGCGGGCCGCCGCCCGGCCCGCCGCGCGCGGGCCGGGCGCGGTCGGTCACTCGTTGGTGCCGGCGCCCTTGCCGTCGGTGCGGCCGAGCGTAGAGCCGTCCGCGAGTATGACGCCGACGTACAGCGATCCCTGGCTGCCGTCGTTCAGCACGATCGGTTTGCGCAGCGGGTTCACGAACATCGTGACCTTGTCGCCGGGCTGCAGCGAGTTGCGCTTCCAGCCCTGGTTGATCAGGACGTTCGGCGCCGTCATCTCGACGGTCCACACACCGTCCTTGTAATCGCCTTCGGCTACGCCGTCGATCTTGATCGACGCGTGCGGATTGATCCAGCGGAACTGCGTGATCGTCCCTTCGATCTTGACGACCCGTTCGCTGTCGAATGCAGCGGTCGAATGGTGAGCGGTGGCCGGAGCCGTGCCGAGCAGGCCGGCCGTCACCGCTCCGATGGCGACCAGCGCCATTTTGTGCATCGTCTTCATCGTCTTTTCCAGTGCTCCTCGTTCAGGGCTGCAGGCCTTCCTGTCCGGCTTGCGTGCTCGGCAGGTTGTCGTTCAGGTCGGGCAGACACTCGACTTCCCCGATGTCGGTGTGGTCCACGCGAAGCCATTGCTTCGTGTTGCGCCATTCGCCGACCCAGTTGTTGGGATCCGTCATGATGTACTCGATCTCGAGGACTTCGCCGTCCTCGAGCAGCCTGATCCGCTCCTGCACGCGGAATTCCTCGGAGATCGGGATCCCGGTGTCGATGTAATGGTTGTACGTTTCGATATAGCGCGTGTTCACGACCAGCGTGTCGTCTTCCCAGTGCCCGATCGACTCGCCGTTGTACGTATAGATGACGGTGTCCGGATCGGAGTAGTCCCGGCCGTCGAGGAAGATCTGCCGGAAGCTGTTGTTGAAGTTGGAAACCATGTAGATCACGGTCGGCAGCTGAACCATCGCGATCGGCCAGACTCGTGTCATGATCATCGGGATGCCGGCCGGGAAACACTGACCGATCGCGTCCCGGTACGGTTCTCCGGCGGCGCGCCGCCGCTGGCCTTCCTCGAAGTCTTCCTTGGCCTGGCCGATGAACTCCGGATACGGAGGACCGAACATGAACTTGGCGAAGCCCTCGCTCAGGTCGACGAACCACGTCCCGGTCAGGTCGAACGGAGGAGCGGGACGCTCCCTGTTCAGGTTCTCGGGCGCCAGCGCGCCGAGTTGCCCGCCCGAATTTTTGGGGATCATCCGGTCCAGTTGCTGGCGTCGTTCGTCCGCTGTCTGTCCCGACGCGACGATCGGTGCCGCTGCAAGTAGGACGGCGATCAGCGCTAAACCCTTCTTGGCCATCTTTTCCCCTCGATCAGAACCCGATGTGGCCGCTCTTCCGGCTGCTTCCCGGGGACATGAAGCGTGCGATGGTGTTGCGTTCACGGCACGCCCGATCCCCGCGGATCACTCTATCACACGGGCATTCGGCACCGGACGCCGGCAGGCGTCCGGTGCGCCTGAAAAGGCCGAAGAAGCGCTGAATTTTTGCAAAGGCGCGCAACGTACGGCGCCGTTCAGTCCTCCGGCAGCCGGAGCTCCAGGGTCCGACGCATGCGGTCGCGCATGATCGGCACCCGCAGCGTTTCGCCGGGTACGAAGCTCGCCAGGATCCGCATCGCATGCTCGGGTGTCGTCGGCTCGCGTCCGCCGATGTCGAGAATCACGTCTCCGTCCTCGAGGCCGAGGGCATCGTCGTCCGGCGCGCGTACGACCAGCAGCCCCTGCTCGGTTCCGAAGTAGCGTCCGAGCTCCGGCGTCAGCGGCACGAGCTCCATCGTGCGCCAGTTGCCGAAGGCTTCAGACGGCATGATCGGCATGGCGCGAAGCCTGTCCGGCAGTTCCCTCAAGCGTCGCTCGAAGCCGAAGAAGCCGGGCTCGCCGGCCGTGACGTCGAACGGGCGTTCCTCGTCGTCGCGCCTTACGATCAGCGAGACGCTGTCGCCCGGCTCGATCGCCCGCATGCGCCCGAGCAGCTGCCGCGACGGCGCCGCGCCGGAGTCATCGAGCCTCTCGCCGTCGAGCGCGACGATCACGTCGCCGGTGCGAAGGCCGGCCTCTGCGGCCGGGCCGTTCGGGCTCACTCCGACCACCCTGACGCCGCCGTCGCCGTTCTCGATGCTCATGCCGAGCATGGCGCGCGGACGCGCGATGCGGAACTGCCTCCTGACCTCGTCGACGACCGGCTCGGCGAGCTCCGCCGACAGCCTGGCGACGTCTCTGGCAGCCTGCTCGAGCGTTTGCTGGGCCTGCTCGAGCTCCCGCCGCAGCTGCTCGTCCAGCACGTCTGCGCCATCGGCGCCGGCCGCGTCGGGCGGCTCGGGCGCGTCGGCCCCGGGCGGGGCCTGGCGGGGGCGCGGGCCTTCGTCCTGCAGCTGTGCCTGCCGCGGCGGCGCCGCCGGCTGCGGCTCGTCCGCCGGCTGCGTCTCGGGCCGCGGCTCCGCCGCCTGGCGGGGTGGCTCCGCCGCCTGGCGGGATGGCTCCGGGGGCTGCGCGGCGACCGCGAGCGGAATCAGCGTCGCCAGCACGGCGACGCGGCGTGTCATCGAATGCGCGCGAGTCATGTTCGTATCCTCGTTCTGCGGAAAGTGAAAGAAGCGAAAGGATCAGTAAATCAGCGGCTGGGCCTGCGCGTAGCGCACCTTGACCAGCGCGTCCATGACGTCGATCCGCTCCCGCCACAGCGCGAGCTGCTGCTTCGGCTCGAGGCCCTGCGCCGCCCCGAGCGTCAGCTGACCGTCGATGAAATAGATGCGGTCCTCGAGTGCCGCGATCGTGCCGGCCGTGCCGGCGGTCATGATCGGCCGCTGGCGGGGCAGGGCTTCGAGCAGGCGCTCGAGGCGCGCGGACTCGACCAGCAGCGCGGCATGGGAGGGGGCTGCGCCGGCGGCTTCCGATCCGCTCGACACCAGCGCGGCTGCGACGTCCGGCGACTCCGCGGCCGGATCGCCCGAAGCTGCCGGGTGTGCGTCGGGCGCAATTACGAGCGGCGACGGGTTCGCTGTCGGATCCGGCGTAGGCGTACTCTCGCCGGCGGGCGTCGTCGCGGCCGCCGGCGGTGTATCCGGCCGCGGCGGCGCAACGTCCCGGGCGAGCCCCCACAGCAGGAGCCCGGCGGCGGCTGCCGCCGCGACTCCCGCGGCGAGTCGGCCGCGGCCGTTGCGGCCGGCGCGGGAGCGGTCCACCGTGGC
>JAFGNC010000232.1 GCA_016927175.1 Gammaproteobacteria bacterium
CGAGAACGATGCGAGAACGATGCGAGAACGATGCGAAGAAGCGCATCAGTCGATGGAGTCGGCCGCGAATCCGACGCCTTCCCAGCCGTCGGAAGGGCGGACGATCGTCAGCATCTGCAGGCGCTTGCTGCCGTCGCGCGCTTTGCGGCCCGTCACGACGACGTCGTCCCCGACCGCGAGGTCGTCGTACTTCCAGCCGCGGCGATCGAGGATGTTCCGCGGATACGTCTCCGTCTCCCATAGCTCCGCCACGCCGTTCTCGTCCCTGACCTCGACATAGACGCGGCTGTGCGGGTTCTGGTACCAGACCTCCGTGACGGTCCCTTCGAGCGTCATGATCTGCTCCGGGTCGTATTCGGAGATGAATGAATGATGCCCTAGCGCGGGCAGGGCCGCGAAGCTAGATGCCACCAGTATCAGTCGGCGCGCAAACATGTCGTTACCTCGTGCGATGGGTTCCCGCGCATTCGCCCGTGCGGGACGGGAGCGGTCACGGAGTCGCCGGCACGTGCTCCCTGACGATGCATTCGTAATCCTTCAGCTCCTCGTCCGACCGGCTGTAGTGCTTCGTGACGGTCCACGGCTCGCTGTAATACTCGGGATCGTCGATCTCGAGCTCGATGCGGAGACGGTCGCCGCCGTCGAGCAGCGAGAACCGCTCCGTCATCGTCAGCCCGCCGGTGTACGGCAGCCCTTGCGGGCGGAAGAGGCCGGGCTCGACGGCGACCGTCTCGGCGACCAGCGTGTCGCCCTCCCATCGGGCGACGCTATGGCCCATCAACGTCGGATAACTGTCCGGATGCCCGCGGCCGTCAAGGAAAAGGCGCCGCACCTGGTGGTCGTACTCGTAAAGGATCACGACCCGATCGTCCAGCTGGATGACCTCCTGCGGCAGCGGTGCCGAGATGATCCGCCCGAGCGGAATGACGCAGCGGTGCGACGGGTCGGAAGCCGGATCGGCGGCCCATGCCTCCTGGGCCGCCCGGCCCGCCTCCGTGAAGGGCGGCTCTTCGGGCCAGCCCTCCGTCGACCATGTCTCCGGAGCCCAGATGCCGGAAAAGTCCGGCCGCTCCGCGGCTTGCGCCTGCAGCGCGAGCGCGGCGAGCGCGGCCATCGCGGGGATTCGAAGCCAGCGTATCGGTTGCATGACTGCTCTCGGCGTGTTGTTTCGTGTCGACCTGCCGTTCGGCAGAACGCTTTAACGCGAAGCTTAGCTGCGGCGGCCGCCGAGCACGATAAATGCGGGCTATACGCGGAAGTCGCCAAAGTAATGGGCGCCGCGCCGAGCACCGGCTGCACGACGGGCGCGCGGTAGTGCGCTTGCGCGCCGTGCCGTACATCAGCCGGCACCGCGCCGCGTCGAATCCGGTCAGTCCCAACCCGAATCCGACCGATACGGAATGGCGACCATGCTGGCCGTGATCCGGTAGATCCTGCCGTCCATGACCTTGAACATCTCCGGGATCACCGTCGTGAACGGCCGGCGCGTCGCGCCCGAATACTCCACCCGCTCTCCGTCGACGATCGCATGATCGTGCGAGCCGTCGTGGTGGAACATGAACATGCCCATTACGAGGCCGCGCTCCTCGTCCATGACCAGGTACCGGCGCGGCGCGATCTCGGTGATGTAGACCCACATGCCGCTGTTGATGTTGTCGCGGCAGGTCATCGCGCCGATGCCCTGGCCCTGCGGATTATTGGCCGTCACGACGCCGTTCTCGAGGCGGTTGCAGCTCTCGTCGAACCGCGCGTGGTCGACGAGGTTCTGCTCGAGCGCGTCCATGTAGCGCTCCGCAGCGTCGACGAGCTCTTCGCGCGTATTGCGCCGCTCCGGCGGCACGACCTCGTTCCACAACGGGTCGGGGCGCTCGTGGTCGAAGCCCGCGAACCCGCCGCCGGAACGCACGACGACGGTCTCGAGCTCGGTGATCTCCGCGTTCTCGACCTGCAGGCGGCCGGTCAGCCAGATCGGCGACCCGCTCTCCTCCATGATCATGTAGAACGCCGCGTTGCCGGTCATCGGATCCGCCGCGACGAGCTCGTAGCCGTCCGGCCCTGCGCTGGCCGTGCGCCACAGCGCGTCGCCGAGCTCCAGCACCTGCGCGTTCTCCGTGAATTTCGCGTCCGCCGCGAACGGCGCCTGCGTATGGTCGTTGGCGACCAGCGCTGCGACGTACCGATCGACGAAGTCGCGCAGGCATGCGCGGTCGCAGGCGGCGGCCGGCGGGCTGGCCTCGGGCGCGGCCGGCGACCGCGCGGACGCCGTCGCGGCGCGCTGCGCGGCAAGCTGCGCCGGCTGAGCGGAAGCCTCCGCATTGCCCCACCCCGAAGGCATGCCGTAAGGCACCTGCACGATGATGGCCTCGATCTGCCGGATCCGGCCGTCGACGATCTTGAACAGCTCACCGATCATCAGCGTCATCGGCCGGTTGAACGGCGCCTGCACGTCACGCGTGACGCCGCCGACGCCGCCCATCGTTTTCGGCGACCCGTCGTGGTCGAAGAACACCAACGCATAGCTGAGACCGCGCTCCTCGTCGATCGCCACGAAGCGGCGCTCGCGCACGTCGGTCACGATCGTCGAGAACCCGGTATCGAACTGAGCCTTGCAGCCGAGCCTCTGCATCTCGCCCGCGTCCGGATCCGGAGAGTTCGCGAGGATCACGCCGTTCTCCTGCCGCTGGCAGTCTTCGTGGAACGGCACGTTGGCGCCGGAGTTCTCCGTATCCAGGCCGGTGAAATACGCGTTCGTGATCGCGATCATGTCCGCGCGGCTGCGGCGCTGGTCGGGCGGCAGCGTCTCCAGGTAGATCGGCTTCGGCTCGACGAGGTTCTCGAGCGCCGCCATCGTCGAGCCGCGTGCGAGCAGGGCCTCGACCTCGGCGATCTGCCGGCCCTCGACCTTCATCCGGAAATGCGCGATCACCGACTCCTCGTTCTCGCCGATCACGCCGAGAAAGACGACCTGACCCGCGTCCGTATCGGGGACGTAGAGCCGATAGCCGGAGCTGCGCGTAAAGGTCTTCCACAGGCCGTCGTCGAGAGCGATGTCCTGGCCGTTCTCCGTGTAGCGCATGCTCGGCGCAAGCGGCAGATCCGACGGGTCGCGCGCCTCGAGAGCCTCGAGGAACGTGTCCATCAGTCCGGTCAGGCAGGCGCGGCTGCATTCCTGCGCCCGCGCCGGATACGGCAGAATCGCAGTCAGGAGCGCGAGCGCGAGAACTCGCGTGAAACCGGCATCTCCCGTCATCCGTTCCTCTCCCGCGGCATCTGCACAGCCGCCCGTTTTATTTGCCCGGAGAACAGTTTAGAGCGTATCACGTGCGCCGTCCGCGGCCGGGCGGCAAGCAGACACCGCGCAGGTCTGCCCCCCCTGTGAGTGCGCGGTCCCGAGTGCGATCATGACACTGGAACGTCGATCCCTTGCGCGAGGTCGGAACATGAACAGGCAGGAAAAGCGGCAGGCCGCGCTCGAGCTGCTTCGCGTCAGGGGCGCGCTGGTCGAGGCTGCCGGCGAGCCGCCGCAGGTGGCGGAGTTCGAGTCCCTGCAGATGCAGGCGCTGGCCGAGCTGTACACCGACCATCTGACGGATGGGCAGCTGCAGGCGCTGCTCGACTTCTACGGCAGTGAGACGGGGAGATCCATAGTCGAAGCCGAGCAAAGGATAGAGGCTCACATGATGAGGCTGCTGCCGGAGATCGCGGAACGCGCGTTTGCGCCGAAGGATCGGGAGGCGGCCGATCAGGAGGCCGATCGCCGGGGCGGGGCACGGCCCGGCCGTAACACGCTCACGCTCGGCTCATTCAGCGGAACTCGATCCGGCCCGAAACCCCGCTCCTGACGCGGAGAGCGGCGGAACGGGCGGCGCCGACGCTGGCCGTTGCGCTGCGCCTCGATGCGCCGAATCCCCGAATCCGGCTCGCAATCGCGCTTCGTTTCCGTCACCATACGCGTTCGCGGTAGACGCCCTGCTCGCACGGGGGCACCCGGACGTCGCATTTCTCGCTCGTCCTGCGCCGCACGCGGCAACCGCGTTTCGCCCGGCTGCTCGCACCCGACACCCGCCGCCTTCCCGGCTATGCGCTGCGGGAAATATCTCCGTTTCACTTTCATTTCTCCGTCTACATTTATTCATCTCATATGGAGGACACTCGATAGATGACAGCACGCAATAAGCCGCCATTTCGCGCCGACCATGTCGGAAGTTTCCTGCGCCCGCGAAGCCTGCTGGATCTGCGCCGGAGCGTCGACGCAGGGGAAGCGCCACAGGAGCAGCTGAGAGCCCATGAAGACGAGTGCATCCGCGAGCTCGTCCGCATGGAGGAAGAGATCGGTCTGCAGGCGATCACCGACGGAGAGTTCCGTCGCGAGACCTTCCATGGAGACTTCATCTCGAAGCTGCGCAACGTGCAGTTCAAGCAATTGTTCAAGCCCGGCACGACAAAAGCCGGCGGCCACGAGGCGCCGTTCGTCGCAGTCGTTTCGGGCAAAGTGGAGCGGCCGGCCGAAGGCATCGAGGTCGACAACTTCCGCTTCGTGCAGAGCCTGACCGAGCGAACGGCGAAGCAGACGATCCCGTCGCCCACGATGACTCACTTCCGCGGCGGCCGGGACGCGATCGACCACGAAGCCTATCCCGAATTGGGTGCGTTCTTCAGCGATCTGGCGCGCGCGTATCGTGAAGAGGTGAACGGCCTTGCGGCCGCCGGCTGCCGTTACCTGCAGATGGACGATACGAACCTCGCGTACCTCTGCGACGACAGCATGCGGGAGCAGGCGATCGCACGCGGCGAAAACGTCGAGGAGCTGCCGCACGCCTATGCGCGGCTCATCAACGACTCGATAGCGGGCCGGCCCGACGACATGGCGGTCTGCGTCCACTTGTGCCGCGGAAACGCTAAAAGCCGCTGGTTCGCGGAAGGCGGCTACGAGCCGGTGGCGGAAGCGATTTTCAACGAAATGGACGTCGACGGTTTCTTTCTAGAGTACGACGACGAGCGCTCAGGAGACTTTGCGCCGCTCAGGTTCCTGCCGAAAGGCAAGGCGGTCGTGCTCGGCCTCGTGTCCACCAAATGGAATGCGCTCGAGGACAAGGATGCGATCAAGCGGCGCATCGACGAGGCCTCGAGATACGCGCCGCTCGAGCAGCTGTGCCTGTCGCCGCAATGCGGCTTCGCGAGCGTGTCCGAGGGGAACGAGATCAGCGCGGACTTCAAGAAGCGCAAGCTCTCCCTCGTGCTGGAGGTCGCCGAGGAGGTCTGGGGCTGACGCAGCCGGAGGACCCGGGCGACGCCGTCGCCACAACGGCCGCCGGGGACATGCCCGCCTTCGGAAAGGCGGCCATGTCCCCGGCAGATGTGGCGGGACAGGGACCTTTAGATCGCGAGCCGGCCGGTGCTGTGCCCGATCGAATCGATCTCGGCGCCGTACCTGTCGGCGAGCGCGATCAGCAGGTTCGCGGTCGGCTCGTCCTCCTTCGCGGCGATGTGCCGATTCCCCTCGAGCCGCCCGTTCGCTTTGCCGAGCAGCACGGCCGGCACGTTGTGGCGGTCGTGCTCGAGGCCGTTGCTCATGCCGGCGCCGAAGTAGATGATCGACGAGTCGAGCAGCGTGCCCGCGCCGTCCGGCGTGGACCTGAGCTTGTCGACGAACTCGGCGAGCTTGACCATCTGATACGTGTTGATCCTCGCGTACAGGTCGAGACTCTCCGGCGTCTTCTTGTGGTGCGACGTCGAATGGTGCGTCTCCGGGACCCCGACGTGCGCATAGCTTCGGCCGCTGGCCTCATGGCCGAGCATGAAGCTGAACACGCGAGTGATGTCGCCCTGGAAGGCGAGGTGCAGAAGGTCGTACGTGACCGTGACGTGCTCGTCGAAATCGCTCGGAATGCCGACGGGCCCGTCCGGCGTATGCGCCAGCACGTCGGCGCGAGCCTGCATCTTCTGCAGTTGCTTCTCGACTCGCCGGACGTTGGTCAGGTACTCCTCGAGTATCCGGTTGTCGGCGGCGCCGATCATGCGCTGCAGCCGCGACGTCTCGTCCATGACCGAATCGAGCAGGCTCTGCTTCCTCTTCAGCCGTGAGATGCGCTGCTCGGGGGTGCCGGGATCGCCGAACATGCGCTCGAACGTGACCTGCGGATTCACGCCGATCGGCAGCGGGCTCTGGTCGTCGCGCCACGCCATCGTATTGAAGAACACGCACGGATAGCCGTCGCACGCTCCGGCCGAGGTGCCCATGTCCTCGGTGCCGACCTCGAGCGAACGCAGGGGCGTGTCCTCGGCGATCGCATCCGCGATGTGCTGGTCGATCGACTTCTTCGACTCGATGATATTGAAATCACCGTTCCTGCCGAGCGGCCCGGTTCCGTTCAGGAACGCGGCGCTGGCACCCATATGGATGCCGCCCATGTCCTTGCCGCCGTCCGGAGACTTCATGCGGCTGATCGTCGTCAGGTAGTCGCGATGACGCTCGAGCGGCTTCATGATTCTGTTGAACTCGAAGTCGCGCCCGACCTTTTCCGGATGCCACATGCTCGGATAGATGCCGTTCGGCTGGTACACGACGCCGAAACGGAGCCTTTCCCGTCCGGCCGTCAGCGACTGGGCGGTCGCCGCCGGGATCATCGCGTCGAGCAGCGGAAGGGCTATCGCAGCGCCTGTCGCGCCGCGCAGGAATGTACGGCGATCCAAATGCTTCTTGGTTATTAACATGGGGCTACTCCTTCGTCTGCGCGACAGTGACTGCCGCGTCCGGATCCGGCTTGTTGGTACGCATCTGAAAAGGAAAGCTGTCCACTATCGCCAGGATAATAGACTGCATTCGGTAATCGTCCTCCGCCGCATTCCTCAGAATGCTGCGAACGACCGGCATGTCTCGCGCGTCCAGGCCTCGGCCGAGCGCGTAGATCATGAGCTTCTGGGTCACGGTGCCGGCGAACGTCTCCGGCCGCTTCAGCAGGGCCTCCCGCAGGGCCGC
>JAFGNC010000233.1 GCA_016927175.1 Gammaproteobacteria bacterium
ACGCACGTGTCGCGAAACACGCTTTCGTCAGCCCGCCGCGATCAGCCCGCCGCGATCAGCGCGACGAACGGCGGCACGATGAACGGCAGGACGTAAGTCAGCGCCGCGAGCATCAGCGTCATCATGTTGCGCGGCACGTCGTGCTCGCGCAGGCTGCGCCGCAGCAGCCACAGGAGCCAGGCCGCGTGCGGCAGCGCGAGGAACGGCACCGCGCCGTGCACGGAGGGCAGCGGCTCGAGGAACGGCCAGATCGCGGCGCAGGCGGCGGCGGCCGCGGTCGCACCCATCGCGAACAGAATAGCGCCGCGCTGGCCGAAGCGCGCCGGGATCGTCAGCTTGTCGACCGCGGCGTCCGCCTGCCGGTCCGGCACGTTCGACAGCGTGATCGACGGCAGCGCCGCAAGCGCGATCGGCAGGCCCATCAGCCACGGCACCGGATCGTCCCACGCGCCGCCCATGAAAACCCAGCCGCAGACGAGCACCGCCGGGCCGTGCGTAAAGCCGACGTCGGCCTCGCCGAGCGTGCGATAACAGAGCTTCAGCGGCGGCAGCGTGTAGCCGATCGCGACGATCGCGAGCGCGGCCAGCAGCGTCAGCGACGCGGCCGGCGGCGCCGGAGTCAGGGCGGCGAGCGCGAGCGCGAGCAGCATCGCCGCCGCGGCCGCGACCCCGGCCCCGATGCCGAGCGCGCGCGACGAAAGCCGCCCTTCGATGATCACGCGCGAGCCTCCGTTGAAAGGGCCGTAACGACCGTTACCGCGGTCTGCGGCGTAGTCGAAGACCTCGTTCGTGAAGACGGTCGCGGCCTCGATCGCGAACAGCGCGAGATAGCCGAGCCAGAATGCCGCCGAGCCGAGCGCTGCAAAACCCGCCGCCGGCCACGCAACGGCCGCGGCGCCGATCGCGTAAGCGAGCCAGGTCGTCGGATAGAACTGAAGGCGAAGCGCCGCGAGCCAGCTGCCGAGGCAGCGCGTCGCCCGCTCGAACGGCGTCGGCACGGCGCCCCGCAGGCGCCGGCCTTCGAGGCGCGCCCGCTCGAGCCAGCCGCGGCGCTGCTCGGCGTCGGAGCTCAGCACCGGACCGAGCGGCGTGACGCGCACCGGCTCGATGCCGCAGAAGCCGAGCGTCGCGCGCCGCATCGCGTTGTGACCGGGCGAGCGATAAAGGAGACGGTATGCGAGCGGCGGCGTGTCCATCATCGTGATCAGATGCGCGGTGCGCCCGCCGAGCAGCCCTTCGTACCCGAAAGCATTGTCGGCGTGCCGGAACGCGAAGCCGGGCAACAGCACGCGGTCCAGAAAGCCCTTCAGCAGCGACGGCATCGTGCCCCACCAGGTCGGATACACGAACACGAGGTGGTCGGCCCACGCGACGAGCCGCCGGGCGCGCTCGACGTCGGGCTCGGTGCGCTGCCGGCTCATCGCCTCGGTCTCGACGTCGCGGCTGAAGCGCAGCGCTCTCAGGTCGAGCCGCTCGAGCGCCGCGCCGGCCTCGCGAGCTCCCGCCGAGTACTGCTCCGCCAGCGCATCGCACAGGCTGCCCTCCCGCGGGTGCCCCACGATGACGAGCACCTTCAAGGGTGACGTCGCGGCCGCCGGTGAAGGGGGCGCGGCCGCCGCAGGCCGCGGGCGTTTCTGTGCCTTCACGGGTGCCGGACCGGGCTTCCCGGCCGACGCCGGCGCCGACCGCGGCGCTTCTGCCGCACCTTTGGGACTTGCACTCATTGCAATACCTGATATTTGCGCGGCGCAGCGGCCGCCGCGCCCCCGTGCCTGATCCGGAGCGAATGCAAGAGCGATACCCGCTGCGGCCGGCAGGTATCGGACTTGCATCGCGGCCGGCGGGCCCGGGCAAGAACGCAAGCGGGGGCCCAAACGGCAGGAAGGACCGAGAGGACGAAGACGTCATGCCTCGACCACGCGACGCCGACGCGGCCGGGACGACGCGGAACGCGCCCGCGCCCGCGCGGGCCCAAGGAGCGCGCGGGGCGCGCCGGGCGCCCTCGACGGGTCGGGCGGCCGCTGCCCGCGCGCGCATCGGCATCTCGGGCTGGCGGTACGCGCCGTGGCGCGGCGAATTCTATCCGGCCGGGCTGCCGCAGAAGCGGGAGCTCGAGTACGCGGCCGAGCGCTTCTCGTCGATCGAGCTGAACGGCAGCTTCTATTCGCTCCAGCGCCCGGAGAGCTACGCGCGCTGGTACGCGGACGTGCCCGACGATTTCGTGTTCGCGGTCAAGGGCTCCCGCTACATCACGCACATGCTGCGGCTCGGCGACGTCGCGACGGCGCTCGCGAACTTCTTCGCGTCCGGCCTGTTCGAGCTGCGGGAGAAGCTCGGCCCGCTGCTGTGGCAACTGCCGCCGACGTTCGCGTTCGACGCCGAGCGGCTCGAGCGCTTCTTCGGCATGCTGCCGCGCGACGCGGCGGCCGCGTCGAAGCTCGCGCGCAGGCACGACGCGCGGGTCGAGGGCCGCGCGCGGCTCGACGCAGACCCCGGCAGCCGGTTCCGCCACGCGATCGAGGTCCGTCACCGCAGCTTCGTGCAGCCGGCGTTCGTGAAGCTGCTGCGCAGGCACGACATCGCCCTCGTCGTCGCCGACACGGCAGGCAAATGGCCGCTGATGGAAGACGTGACGGCGGGCTTCGTCTATGTGCGCCTGCACGGCGACAAGAAAATCTACGAAAGCGGCTACTCGGACGAGGTCCTCGACGGATGGGCGAGACGCATCCGCGCCTGGAAGGCCGGCGGGCAGGCCGAAGACGCCCGGACCGTGTCCGACGCGCCGCCGCGGCGCAAGGCTCGCGACGTCTACGTCTATTTCGACAACGACGTCAAAGTCCACGCCCCTTTCGACGCGATCAGCCTCGCCGCGAAGCTCATGGAGTGAAGCTCATGGAGTAAACTGTCCGGCGCGCGCGGCTGCGGGCGAGCGTGCGTCGTCCGGCGATCGGTATGCCATTCGAAGAAGATCATCCGAAGGAACGAGAATGCTGTTCATTGTGCAATTCCAGGATCACCCGAACGTTTCCGAGCTTCGCGAGAAGCTTTTTGCCGAGCACATCGAATTTCTGGACCGCAACAGGGACAAGGTCCTCGTTCCGGGCTCGATGCGCGAGGTGCCGAGCGACAAGCCGCTAGGCGGCCTGTGGATCGTCGAGGCCGACGACGAGGCCGGCGTCAGAGAGATCTTCAAGGACGACCCCTTCTGGGTGAACGGCATGCGCGCCAAGGTCACGATCAATCGTTGGCAGAAAGCCTTCCCGGACCGCAAGGTTCCGATCTGATCGATCGCGCGTCGCCGCGGCGTCACCGGGCGGCGCCGCAGCTCCCGGCGACGCCCCGCCGGCGGCACGGCTCGCGTGCCCCCCGGCATTGCGCCCCTGACATGACACCCGCGCCCGTGACATACGCCCGTGGCATGGCGCTTGCAGCGCCCCTCGGGTGTGCGGACCGGAGGCGGCGCCAGTGCGGGGAGACAAGGTACTGCTGATCACCGGCGCTTCGAGCGGCATCGGCGAAGCGTCGGCACGTGCCGCGTTGGGCGCCGGCTATCGCCTGTCGCTGGCGGCGCGCGGAACGGAGAAGCTTCAGGCGCTCGCCGCCGAGCTCGGCGACGAGCGCGTCCACGTGAGCGGCTGCGACGTGACCGATTACCGGGCCGTGGAAGCCGCCGTCGAGGCCACGCTCGAGCGTTTCGGCCGAATCGACGCCGTGTTCGCGAACGCGGGCCGCGGCGGGGAGCCCGGCGGGTTCTCGGCGGCGCCTCCCGAATCCTGGCGCGCGATTCTCGACGTCAACGTGCTCGGCGTCGCGCACACGCTGCGCGCGTCGATGGACGCGATCCGGGCGTCGCGCGGCCATTTCGTGCTGACCGGCTCCGTCGCCGGCCGCCGCGTGCTGGCGGGCTCCATGTATGCCGCATCGAAATGGGCCGTGACGGCGATTGGCTATGCGTTGCGGGAGGAGCTGAAAGGCAGCGGCGTCCGCGTCACGCTGCTCGAGCCCGGCATGGTCGACACGGCGTTCTTCGACGAGCCGAAGCCCGATGCGCTGCGCGCGGACGACGTCGCGCGCTGCCTGATGTTCGCGCTCACGCAGCCGGCAAACGTCGACGTGCACGAGCTCGTCGTGCTGCCGACGCCGCCGGGAAGCGCTTGAACAGCCTCTTGAACGGCGCCTCGAGTACGGCTTCGAGCGCTTCTAAGCGCGGCGCCTTCGCCTCGGTCTGCCGGATCCGCTCGCGCGTGACGTCGAACTGCGTGCCGACCTCATCGGGCGTGTAGGCGCGCTCGATACCCCGCCGACACCGCGCCGACACCGCGCGCCGGCCGTCACTGCCTGCTGACGGGCAGCCGGTGCTGGTTCCACGCGAGCATGCCGCCGGCGAGATTCGCCACCTTCGTGAACCCGGCCTTCTCGAGGATCGTGACGGCCTGCGCCGAGCGGCCTCCCGAACGGCAGACGGTCACCGTCGGCGCCTCCTTGTCGAGCGCGGCGAGGCCTTCAGCCAGGCGCCCCAGAGGAATGACACGCGCGCTCTCGATCCGACCGAGCTCCCCGGCCGTCTCCGCGGGCTCGCGCACGTCGACGACCTGCAGCGCCCGCGCATGCTCGGCGACCCAGTCGGGGTCGATCTCGTTGATGCCTGCATAGGTGTAGCGCAGCGGCGCCCAGTCCGCCGGGGGCGGTTCACCCGCCTCGACGCGGCCGCACCGCAGGTTCGCCGGCACGGCGACGTCGATCTGCCTCGGGTGCGGCAGATTCAGGTTCCGCATGAAGCCGACGAAGTCTTCCTCGCTGCGAGTGCCGCCGACGCGCGGGTTGTAGCGCTTCTCCTCGCCGACACTGCTGCACGTCAGGCCGCGGTAGTCGTGCGCCGGGAACAGCAGGCACTCGTCCGGCAGCGTGAAGATCTGCTGGTGGATCGACCGGTACAGCTCGTGCGCATCGCCCTGCTGGAAGTCGGTGCGGCCGGCGCCGCGGATCAGCAACGCGTCGCCCGTGAAGGCCATGCTGCGGTCGTCGAGCACGAACGTCATGCAGCCGCTCGTGTGGCCCGGCGTCGCGCGGGCTTCGACGCGCCGCGAGCCGAAGGCGATCTCGTCCCCGTGCGACAGCGGCACGTCGACGTTCTCGGCCCCCGCGGCCGCCGACAGCGCGATCCGGCTGCCGTTCGACTGCTTCAGCAGCCAGGCGCCGGTCACGTGGTCGGCGTGCACATGTGTGTCGAGCGTGTACAGGAGTGTCAGCCCGAGCTCGCGAAGCAGGGCAGCGTCCCGCCGCGCCTGCTCGAACACCGGGTCGATCAGAACTGCTTCCTTCGTATTCGGGTCCGCGAGCAGATACGTGAAGGTCGAAGATTGCGGGTCGTGCAGTTGACGGAATATCAGCTTCATGGCGCCTCTCCTTCACATCAGCCTTTCGACGAGCATTGCGATGCCGACCGCGACGATCGACGCCGCGAATACGCGCTGCAGCACCGGACCGGCGATGCGCGCGGCAAACGCTCGCGCCCCGAGCATCGCGAGCGCGCCGCCCGCGGCGAACGGCGCGAGCACGAGCCAGTCGATCCGCCCCTGCCATATCGCGCTCGACGAGCCGGCGAAGCCGATCGCCGTGATGATGGCGAGCGACGACGCGACGGCGCGGTGCACTCCCATCCGCGTCACGAGCACGAGCGCCGGCACGATCAGGAAGCCGCCGCCGACACCGAACAGTCCGCTCAGGAGGCCGGTACCGATCCCGACGATCGCCAGCGCGAATGCGCACGGCGCCGTGAAGCGCAGCTGGCCGTCCGGCGCGAGCACGCAGATCGCGCCGCCGCCCGCCTCGTACGGCCGGGCCCGCACGGCCGCGGCCTGCTCCGGACGCCTGCGCGACGCGTGCCACATCAGCGTGCCGACCACAATCGCGAGCACGGCGAACGCGGCGACGATCAGGTCCGCGTCGATCCACCGCGCGACCATCACGCCGGCGGGAGCGCCGACGATGCCGCCGAGCGAGAACAGCACTACGGGCTGCCACACGACGAGCCCGTGCCGCAGCGACTGCAGCGCCCCGACGAAAGCCGTGACCGCGACCGCGACCAGCGACATCGCAACGGCTTCGATCGGCGCGAGCCCCAGACCATAGATCAATAAAGGCACGGCAAAGATGGACCCGCCGCCGCCGGTCAGCCCGAGCGCGATGCCGACGACACCGCCGAGCGCGGCGGCGAGCAGCACGTCGGCCGTCACACCGGCTCCCCGCCGCCCGCGGCGCTGCGGGCAGCGCGCTCGCGCGGCCTCATCGCCGGCGCATCGCCCGGGATCTCGGCAGCGGCGATCGCGACGTCATCGTCGCCGCATCGTTCATGCCTTCGGCAGTCGCAGTATCGCGACTTTGATCTGCTATGCGATGACGGTATGCTCGGCGCAAGCGCCCGACTCCGCCAGCACTGCGCAACACCGAACAACTGGAGCCCGTTTTCATGCCTGACGTCACCAGCCACAATATCGGACAAATCACGCCTGCGCGCCACGAGTTCGGCGCGCAGCATCACGCCCCGACGATCCGCACCGTCCTCAGCGAATTCTGCGAAGCATTCGAGGACGAGCTTCGACCGATTCTCGATCCGACCCAGGAGGCCGCGGAAGCGCTGGCCGCGGCGCCTCAGAGCGTCGCCGCGCGGCGCGTCCTTCCGAGCCTCAGAGATCTCCGCCATCAGATTCACGCGCTCGTAGAAAAGGTCGCAGAACAGCAGGCCTACGTGTTGATTTTCGGTCCTATCAAGAGCGGCAAATCGACGTTCATGAACGCATTGAGCGCCGCCTACGTCAGCGAGGTCACGTGCCTGCCGGCGTACCCGTGCATGGTGTACGTATCGCCGTCCGACAAACCCGGATTCGTCGCCACGCATTACGACGGGCGAACGGCGGAATTCACTCAGCGCGAGGCGCTGCACGAGATCGTCGCGCACGGTCACCAGCAGCTGACGCGGCGGATCCGCGAAGTGGAGGCCGAAGGCGATGTCTTCGATCCCGCCGAGCACATGCCGGACGCGATCCGCAGAATCGACATCAATATTCCGATCCAAGACCTTGAGCATTCTGGCGCCGTGCTGGTCGACACGCCGGGGCTCTACAGCCGGATGAAGTTCGGCTACGACCGGATGACGCGCGACTTCCGCAACGCGGCCGCCTGCGCGATCTTCATCGTCAAGACGGACAATCTGTTCCTCGAGCAGGTATTCGACGAGTTCAACGAGCTGCTGCAGCTGTTCAGCCGGATCTTCCTCGTCGTGAATCTGGATTCGTCGAAGAAGGACCTGCTGCCCGACGGCACGCTCGCGCCGAGCCTCGAGCACGAAAATCCGCGGCAAATCATCGAGGCGTTCGAGAATCTGTCGATGACCGCGCCGCTGAAGGAGGCGCTCGACGACGGCCGGCTCGGCATCTACCCGGTCGACCTGCTGCGCGCCGCGAGCCGGCGCGTCAAGTCCAGCGCCGACGGCAACGGCAGCGGCAACGGCAGCGCGGACGAGGACCAGGACGCGGATTTCCGCGGCCAGGCAGACTTCGAGGCCCTGCTGCGGGACCTGACCCAGTTCCTGAACAGCAACGAGTATCTGAAGGCTTTTCTCGACGACAGCCTGCGCCGCTCGAGGACGCTGATCGACGAGCTGCGCGACGCGGTGCAGGACGACGCCGTCAAGGCGCTCGACCGGGACGTCACGGAGCTGCGCAAGGAACGCGACGAGGCGCAGATGCACACCGAGACGATCGAGCGGCTGCAGCAGGTGCAATGGCGTGACCACGTGCAGGGGCTCGGGCCGTGGCTGCTCGACCGCGTGGGGCGGCTGGCGCGGCAGGTCAAGGCGGACGCTTCGGAGCCGATCGGCGCGGCGGTCGAGCAGTGGTTCGAGAGCCCGAACAGCCTGCATCATCTGCTCGAGCAGGAGCTGCTGCCGATTTTCGCTTCGGCGCAGACCCGCCTGATCCGAGACGCCGAGGACGCGCTGAAGCGGCGGGCCTCGGAAGACCTGGCAGGCTTGTCCGCGACCGAGGACCTGCTGGCGGACATCTCCTCGATCGGCATCGACATGCGCCAGACGGCCGAGGCCGCGCTCGGCGGCCTGAAGGCGGGCGCCGCCGTATCGTCGCCGCGGCCGCAGCTGTCGAGCGAGCAGATCCCGGTGCGCCGCAGCCTGCCGGACTGGGTACTGCTGCGTTCGGGCATCAACGTCCGGCAGCGTCTGTTCGGCCCGTCCGCGAGGCCGGACACCGAGATTCCGCCCGAGATCAAGACGAGCCGGCTCGGCGGCCCGGCACGCGAGACCATTCACGAGTCGGCGATGAGCCAGCTGGACGCGCTCGTCGACAAGGTCGCGCACGACCTGCCGGATCAGCTGGTGCAGGGTTATGCGGAGCGGTTCGAGCGCGACCTGCTCGGCCAGCTCGAGCGCGCGCAGTCGAAGGCCGCCGCGCGTCTCGCGGACCTCGAGCGGCGCTTGAGCGACACGCGCCACGCGCACGAGAGTCTCGAGGCGCTGGCGTCGAAAATCGCGACGCTGAGCCCCGCGGTGGACGAGCTGATCGAGCGCTTCGGGCAGACGGATCCGGCGACGCTGACGGAAAGGGCGGCGGTGCACTAGCACCGCCGCCGTTGCTTTATGCTCGGGGCATGACGAACGACAGCATCGTCGCGCTCCGCGGGTTCATCGAGCGGCATCCGCGCCTGTTCGTGCTGACGGGCGCGGGCTGCAGCACGGGCTCGGGCATTCCCGACTACCGCGACGCGGACGGCAGCTGGAAGCGCGCGGCGCGGCCCGTGACTTATCAGGATTTCATGGGTCTGACCTCGACGCGGCAGCGCTACTGGGCGCGGAGCCTCGTCGGGTGGCCACGCTTTCGCTGCGCCGCACCGAATGCCGCGCACCAGGCGCTCGCGCGGCTCGAGGCGGGCGGGCGCGTCGAGCTGCTGGTCACGCAGAACGTCGATCGGCTGCATCGGGCGGGCGGCAGCCGGCGGACTCTCGATCTGCACGGGCGGCTCGACCGGGTCCGCTGCATGGGCTGCGAGGAGCGGCTCCCGCGAGACGCGATGCAGGACGAGTTGCTGCGGGCGAACCCCGAGTGGTCGATCGCCGCTGCGCCGGACGCGCCGGACGGCGACGCGGACCTCGACGGGTGCGACTTCTCGGACTTCCGTGTGCCTCCCTGCCCCGCCTGCGGCGGCGTGCTGAAGCCCGACGTCGTGTTGTTCGGCGAGAATGTGCCGCGGGACCGGGTCGCCTTCGCGATGGCCGCCCTCGCGCGGGCGGATGCCCTGCTGATCGTCGGCTCTTCGCTGATGGTTTACTCCGGCTTCCGCTTCGCCCGCGCCGCGGCCGCCGCGGGTAAGCCGATCGCCGCCGTGAACCTCGGACGTACCCGCGCAGACGATTTGTTGTTCTTGAAGGTCCCCGCGCCGTGCTCCGCGGCGCTCGCGTTCCTGCTCGACCCGGTCGAGAGTCCCTCCCACGCCGCAGCACGCGTCTCCGCCTAACGGTCGGAGTCGAGCTCCAGCAACTTCGCAAGCAGGAAACCGATGCCGATCGCGGCGATCAGCGCGACGAACGGCCGTTCCTCGACCTCCCGACTGAAGCGCTTCTCGGCCCGGCGCATGCGTTTGCGCGCCTGGCGGCTCAGCCGCTCCGCCCGGTCGAGCGCGTCGTGTCCCCGGGCGAGGCCGACATCCTTGACCGAGCGCGAATAGGCGGAGATGTCCTGCCGGAGCGCGTCCACTTCGCTCCTGAGCCTGTCGATATCCTTGGAAAGATCGAGTGTTGCCATGTCTCCTCCGAAGCGGATGCGAAAACCGACCCGCGGCTCCCAAAAAGCGAACGGCGGCCCACGCCCGCGGGCGCGCCGCGGCGGCTCAACCCTGCACATGCAAAATTGCTGCCACGGCCGGACGGCCGCAGCGCTGGCTCAGCTGCTGCCGTCGGGCTCCTCGGGCGCGGCCAGCGCCTCGACGAACACGCCGATCGCGTCGTCGAGCGAGCGCTCGGCGGGCAGCGTCGCCCTGCTCTCTTCCGCCAGCGGCGTCCGCGCGAGCAGACCGTAGAGCCAGGCGGCGCCGCGGTGGAAGTCCGGCGTGACGCCGGCGGCCTCGAAGGTCGCGGCGATCTCGTGCATCTCGCCGGTATAGCGCTCCGCCGTGGCGGCAAGGAACGGCACCCGCGCCGCCATTCGCGAAGCCGCGTGAGTCTGGCTCGCCGCGAGCTCCTCCATCAGTTCCGGCCTCACGCCGAGCCGCTCGGCCGCGAGCAGTATCGCCGCGTGAAGGGCGTCGGTGCCTTTGTTCAGCGCCGCGTAGCACATCTTGATCGCAGACGCCCGGCCCGCCTCGGGCCCCATGTCGACGACGCGCAGCTCCGGCACGTTCCACCGAAGCAGCGCCGCGCGCGCGCCGCCGGAGGCGTAGAAGCGCGTCGGGGCTTTCGTGCGGGGCCCGGGAGCGGGACCGACGATGCCGACATCGACGAAAGGCGCGCCAGCGGCCGCGATCCGCTGCTCGATTCTCTTCAGCGTGTGCGGGGCGACGGCGTTGCAGTCCGCGAACAGCGGCCGCGCGCGCGCCGTCTCGATCGAGGCGGCAACGCGCTCCGCGAAGCCGAGCGCCGCCGAGGGCGGCAGGATCGACAGCAACACGTCCGCCGCGTCGAGCAGCGCCGGCAGTGAGCCGACGTCTTCGATGCCGGCCGTCTCCGCCAGCGACCGGCTCAGCGCGCTGCGCCCGCTCGAGTCGGTCACGACCCGGTATCCGCTGCGCGCGAGCGCGGCGCCCACGGCGCTGCCCATGTCGCCCGTTCCGACGACTGCTATCGTTTCCGTCATCTCGCCTCGCCGTGCTGCCGAAGACCGCTACTGTACCTGCGCGGCGGGCCCCGCTGAATGCCGCGCGGCTACAGGCCGAAAGGATAGGTCTCCGGCATCTCGTCGGAATCGGTTTCGACGGGCAGCGCATCGACGGCGCGGGTCTCGTCGAACCAGATCCACTCGTCGAACTGCCGCGGCAGCGCGGCGTGGAAATAGTGGCTCGCCCGCTCGGTCCGAGGACGGTAGACGACGCCGATCGCGCGTTCGAGTCGCTCCGGCATCAGTGCGCCGCGGACCTCGGCATCGGCCGCACGCTCGCCGACCGGCAGCAGAAAGTTGCCGACCCCGCTGTCGTGGCAAAGCCGCTCGTAGCTCGATTCGAGCGCCGGCCGCACATCCATGATCCGCATGGGCGCTTCCCAGTCGTCCGCGGCCGCAACAGTGCCATGGTCCGTGCCGAAACCGATCGCATAGCACGCGTCGCCGTAAGCGTCCCTGCACAGCTCCCCCACGTTGATCTCGCCGCGCGCGCTCATCGAGGTCGCAGCCGCGTTGCCGAGATGCGAGTTGTGCGCCCAGACGACGGCGCGCGCGCCCTCGCCGTGATGGCGCAGCAGTGCCTCCAGCGTGTCGAACATGTGGCGGTCGCGCAGATTCCAGGAGCGGTGCGGGCCGTAGTAGACGGCGCGGTAATAGCTCTCTGCGTTCCTGACGAGCGCGGCGTTGCGAGCCGCGTCGAAGAAGCGGTTGCCGTCACGGCGCTCGTACTCGAGCTGCCGCGCCAGAAGGTCCTCGAGCATCTCGACGACGCGCTCGGTGCAGCTTTCGAAGCGGCCGCGCAGCGCCGCCGCGCCATAGGCGGCGGGATCCCCCTCCCACGGCTCGAGGCAGCCGTAGCGGGCCCGCGCCACGGCCGCCGCGTCCTCGTCGACGTCGTCGAGATAGGCCAGAACCGCGCGGATCGACGTGTACATGCTGTACAGGTCGAGGCCGTGGAAGCCCACCTGCTCGGTGACGGGCAGTCCCGCGTTGCGCTCCCGCAGCGCGCGAATGAAATCGAGCACCTGCCGGTTCGCCCACATCCAGCTCGGAAACCGCGCGAACGCGCGCTCCGGGTGCGGCGCCGCGGAAGCACCGCGCACGTAGCGGTCGATCTGCGCGGCATCCGGCCAGTCGGCCTCGACCGCGACGATGCGCACCCGTTTGCGCTCGATCAGCGCTTGCGTGATCCGCGCGCGCATCTCGTAGAACTCCGCGGTGCCGTGGCTCGCTTCGCCGAGCAGGATCACGCGCGCGGCGCCGATCCGCTCGAGCAGCGGGTCGAGATCCGCGCTGCGGAGGTCGTCGAACGGCTCGGCTGCCCCCGCGACGACCTCGGCGGCACCGGACGGCCGGCGCCGAAACGCCGCGGATCCGGGCGCCTGCGCCGAAAGCTCCGACGCGTCGTGCTCGAAGCCGGAGGCTGGCGGCTCGACGCGGGACGGCGGGTCGCGCGTCTCGCGCCGCCGCGCCGCGCGCGTCGGCGTGCGGCCGCGCGGGTCTTCCCACCCCTCCGCGCCGATCAACGGCACGAACAGCACGGCGCCGAGGTCCTCTTCCGCGTACCGCTCCGCCGTCGGGCCGCGCACGCGCAGCAGCCGCTGCACCCTTTCGACACCGACCGGAATCACGAGCGTACCGCCGACCGCCAGCTGCTCGCGCAACGACTCCGGCACGGACGGCCCT
>JAFGNC010000234.1 GCA_016927175.1 Gammaproteobacteria bacterium
ATCCGCCGATCCGCCGATCCGCCGATCCGCCGATCGCCGATCGCCGATCGCCGATATCCGACAGCCGATAGCCGATTCGGCTCAGCGCTCGGCGCGCTGCGCGACCCTCGGCTCGACAGCCTCGCCTCCGGCGACGTTGATCTCGACCCGCCGGTCGAGCGCGAGCGCGTCGACGTCGCGCTCGTCCGCCGCCGCGGCGTTCTCGCCCTCGGCCGTGACGGCGATCCGTTCCTCCGGAACGCCGGCCGCGAGGAAAGCCTGACGCACGGCCTCGGCGCGCTGCGCCGACAGCTCCTCGTTGTACTGCGCGTCGCCGCGCGCGTCGGCGTGACCCTCCAGCATGACGACGACGCCGTCCATCGGCGCGATCAGCTCGCCGATCCGCATCAGGCGCTCCTCGGCGGCACCGTTCAGCGTGCTCTCCGCCGTGCGGAAATAGACCTGCACGTCGAGCGCCTCCTGCAGCGTGTTCTGATGGGAGCGCTCGGCGGCCAGCAGCGCCGACTCGAGCCGGGCCGCTTCGCGCTCGCTGACGCCGAGCCGCGCCTCGAGCCGCTCGGCCTGCGCGGCGCTCTGCGCATGATCCGCTTCGGCGCTGAGGCGCGCGGTCTTCTCTTCGTGGAAGCGGTCGCCCAGCCAGCCGCCGAGCGCCGCGCCGAAAATCAGCCCGACGGGCCCGCCCGCCGCGGCGCCGATCGCCGCGCCGCTGCCGAGACCCATCGCCTCCTGCTTCGAGGCACGGTCGGCCTCGGCGGTCCAACCGGTCGCCGCGACGACGCTCGCGAGCGCGGCCGCCAGTATCTGTTTCCTCTGGACTTTGTTCCTGATCATTTGCTTCGGCTCCTATGCTTGTCGTGACTTACGAATTCGATGCACGGACAGCATTGAAGCCGGCGCAGAAGGCCCGCCGCTGATGAATGGCGGCGCAGCGCTGCGCAATTGTGACGGATTATGGCGGCGCTCTATGAGCCACGGTGCCGCGGTGCAACGAAAGCGCTGCGCGCGCACGCCGGCGGCTCGCTCATCGCGCCGCGGGGCGGCCGCTCCCGGGCCGCCCCGAAGTGCAGGATCTGCAACCGTTGCGAGACCTGCGCGGCCTCGCAGGCCGCTGGCCTCGTCGGTCGTCTCGCCGGCGTTACAGCTCGTCCTCGATCTCGTCGGCCGCCTCGTCGATCTCCTCACCCGCTTCCTCGAACGGGCCCTGGCTCTCGCAGCCGGCGAGCGCCCCGGCACCGACGCCGAGCAGCGACGCCAGCAGTAAAGCTTCCAGTGTCTTCGTTTTCATTCCCTCAACCCTTTGTTCGTTGTCGATTATCGCCGCGGGCGAAGCGGCCCGCGCCGGGGAGGTGCAGAAAACGTGCCAATGGCCGGGGGCGGCCGCCATGCGCGGGAGCCGCGGCAAAGTCAGCTCGACCGCCGCGACGGCAGCGCGACGAACGTGCCGCCGTTGCGCTGGCACAGCACGCGCATCAGCGTCGCGAACTTGGCCGCGGACAG
Organism: Gammaproteobacteria bacterium; assembly: GCA_016927175.1. Taxonomy (GTDB): domain Bacteria; phylum Pseudomonadota; class Gammaproteobacteria; order Steroidobacterales; family Rariloculaceae; genus ZC4RG20. Next base: position 1,498 of record JAFGNC010000234.1, read on the forward strand.
CAGCTGACCTCCGGTCACGTCGTAGTACACCGGAAACGCGACGGCGTGGATCCGGACACGACGCCCGTTCGGCAGGCCCGCCCGATTCTTGCGGTCGACCTCGCGCACGACGGAGTTGATCGATCCGACGGCGAAGTCGTCGCTGTACACGTACAGCGAGATTCTCTTGTCCTCCGCGTAGAAGTCGTCGATCGCCTGCAGGATGCCTTCGCGCGGCGAGGAGTTCGAGAACGCGTTCCAGTTGCGAATGCCGTCGATGATCGCCTGACGGCGCGAAGGTGTGTCCGGGATCCATTCGCGGCGATAGCTCTTGAACAGGTACTCGCCCATGTCGTTCATGACCTGGATGCCCTTGACGGTCGGGTACACCTCCAGCGTCTCGCGGATCTGCTTCTGGACCATGTCCCACGCGTACTGGCGCATGCTGCCGGACGTATCGATCAGAAAAACGATGTATTCGCTGTCTACGGGAATGCCGCCGACCTGGTAATCCTCCGGGTCCGGCCGGTAGTCGGCCAGCAGCGTGCGCATCTCCTCCGTCAGGCTCTGCTTCGCCTGCGCGAGGCGGCCCGCGAGCTCGGCCGAGATCTCGGCGTCGTCCTGGCGGTCGAGCAACGCGGCGCGGATCCGCGTCAGCTGGCTCTGCATCTGCGCGATCATCGCCTCCTCCTCGCTGAGCTCGTCGACCAGCGAGCGCCGTTCCTCGGCGATCAGTGCCGTCTCGCCGAGCACGTCCTCGAGCTCCTGCTCGTAGCGCGCGAGCAGCCCCTCGAGCTCCTGCTGCGTTTCCTCGAGCCGGATCGGCTCGAACAGCTTCGTAATGACGAGCAGCAGGATGATCGCGCCGAAGCCGCACGACACGGCGTCGAGAAACGACAGGCTCAGCGTCTCGATCTCGCGGTTCTTTCGCTTTCTCATCGCAGCGTCCTCACGGCCAGTCCTCGGCGGGCGCCAGCATCGAGCCGCCGGTATTCAGCGCGAGCCACCAGAAGGACGGCGCCGCCATCGGGTCGCCTTCCATCGCGAGCAGGATCACGTTGACCGGCACGTTCAGCGGCAGCTCGCGCGCGGCCCGCTGGAAGTGATCGACCCGCTCGCGGCTCGTGACGCCCGCGCGCGGCGGCATCACGGTGCCCATCGTCGGCAGGCCGTCGGCGATCAGGTAAATGTTGTCCGGTTTCGGCTCGAGCTCGCGCGCGGCGATGAAGGCCGCGTGCAGGCTCGTCGGGCCGGAAGGCGCCGTCGCGCGCAGCGTCTCGACCGCCTGCTCGAGCTGCGAGCCGTCGGTGGCCGTCAGCCACCGCCCGTCCGTGCCTTCCACCAGCGACCATGCCTTGTCGTTGAACGCGTAGATCTGAAACTGCGTGTTCGGCTGGATCTGCGCGGTCAGCCAGTCCACCGTGTCCACCGTCTGCTGCCACTTCGGCGCCTGGCGCTGCTCCTCCTCCGACATGTTGCGGCGGCGGATCACGTTGACCAGCGTGCGGTCGAGCATGCTGGTCGACGCGTCGACGAGAATCACGATCCGCTCGCCGCCCATCCTGAGGCCCGTCAGGTATTGCCGATTGCCCTCGCCCGTGACGCTGCGGATGCGGTCGCCGGCTTCCTCCGGCGTCACGCTCTGGGCGGAGGCCCGCTCGATCTCGGCGCGCAGCTCCTCGAGCTCCGCCTCGAGCTCCTCGACGGTCTGCTGCCTGGCGGTGCTGACCTCCGTCAGCTCGCTGAACTGCCGCTCCGTCGCGGCGATCTCGCCGGACAGCTGCGACCGGACGCCGCGCAGCACGGCCTGCTCCTCGATCAGCGACGCCAGCTCCTGCTGCAGCGCGATCAGATTCTTGCGGCCCGCCATCATGCGCATCTCGACGCGGTCCACCTCGCCCGACACGTCCTCGACGACGAGGTCGTGGCGCAGATCGATGTTGGCGACGATGATCATGTAGAACAGGATGATCGCGCCGAAGCCGCACGTGATCGCGTCGAGGAACGACAGGGAGAACACGTTCATGCTGCGTCTACGCGCCATGGCCACCGTCCACCCTGATCACGTGCAGCTCCGCGCCGGGGGAGCCGATGCGGATTACGTCCGCCGCGTGCAGCACCGTCTCGCCGCCCGCAAGGCGCTTCTCGTTGACGAACGTGCCGTAGCGGCTCGTGTCCCTGAGCCGCAGCTCGCCGTCGCGGAACACGATCTCGCAGTGCAGCCTCGAGAGCCCGCCGTGCCGGTCGTCGACGACGATCATGCGCCGGCCGTCCACCCGCACGCGCCCGACGGCGAGCCCTTCGCCGTCTACGGGATAGGCGATGCCGCGGTAGACGACGTGCGTCGGCGGCGGCTCGTCCTGCGCCCCGGCGGGGCCGGCGGCGTCGGCCTCGGCCGCGGCGAAAGCGCCCGCTGCCGCCGCGAGCTCTTCCTCGGGCGGCTCGGAGAACGGCAGGTGCTTCAGCAGCCGGACAGGGCCGCCCGCTGCGGATTCGGCGAGCCGGCGCAGCGCCGCGCGCGCGGCATGACCTTCCGGCAGGCGCACGACGTGCGCGTCGTCGAGCCTCGTCAGCGCCGTGCCGAGTCCCGGCACCTCGACGAGGCGCTCGGACAGCTGCACGACCAGTGCCTGCTCGGGCGAGCGCGCCTGCGCAATCAGCTGCACGACCGCGCGGTTGAACCCCGCGACGACGCCGTGCAGCTGCGAGCGCTCGACGCTGACGCTGAACTCCTCGCCGCGATGCTCGAGCGTCAACTCCGCCTCATCCTGCTGCTGCAGCGCGCGCAGCCAGCCCGGCAGCCGGTCGTACAGCGCCTGCTCGGACTCCGCGTCGTGGAACGGATCGAAGCGGGTCGCGGCGACGAAGGCGTCGGCGATCCAGCGGGCCAGCAGATCCGTAGCGCTCGAAAGCCCCGTCGCGTCGAGCCCGTGCTCGGGCTCGGCGACGGCCTCCTCGTGCTGACGCAGCGGCGTGACGGAGACACGGTGCAGGCCGGCGTCCACGTAAACGAGCTGCCGGCCGGGATAGGGCCGCGCGCTGGCCGCGACGGCCGCGTCCACCAGAGCACGGACGTCGATGCCGCATTCCTCGGCGAGCCCGAGCAGCAAGCCGAGCTGCTCGCGCCGGTAATGCCCGGGCACGACGAACACGACGCCGTCCGCATCGCGCTCGAAACGCTTCCACAGCGAAGAGAGCTGCGCGAACGCAACCTCGGCGGCGTTCGCGGGGCCGTCGAGCCCCGACGACCCCGGCTCGAGGCTCAGATTCATCCAGAAGCGGTTACTGACCTGCCGCGGCTTCAGCCGCGCCTGGCCGTAGGCGGCCGCGCCCGTCACGAGCTCACCCCGCTCCGCCAGCGCGTAGCCGGGCTCGACCGCGAGCACCTCGTCCTCGGCGGCGACGACGAGGCCCGAGTCGTTGATCTCGATCGCGAGCGTGCGCACCGTTCAGATCATCCTCGCGCCTGCATGTGGCGGATCAGGTTGTGGTCGACATAGGTCTGCGTATCGAGCACCAGCCGCTCCTGCAGCAGCTGCAGCTGGTGCACGAGAAACATCACGACGATCGATATCAGCAGCGCGATGAAGGTCGAGTTGAACGCTATCCCCAGGTTCTCCGTGACGCCCGAGATGTCGCCCTGCACGGCCCGATGCGCCTCGCCGAGCGCCTGGCCGATACCGCGCACCGTGCCGATGAACCCGATCGACGGAATGGCCCAGGCGATGTAGCGGATCATCGAAAGCTCGGATTCGAGCCGCTCGCCTTCGGCTTCGCACATCGTGTTCGCGACGGAGGAGACGTCCTGCACGTTGCGCGTCGAGCCGAAACGCTCGAGCGACGACAGCAGCACGCGCGGCAGCAACATCTGCCGCAGACGGTCCGGCAGCGACTGGATCGCGCGGGCGTACTCGCGCGTGTCCTCCGGCAGGATCCTGACGCCCTCGCGCACCGGCAACAGCTCGCGCTGCAGCAGCGAGCGCTCGCGCAGCGCGACGATGGCCTTGTAGCCCATGATCGCGAACGCCCACAGCGCCAGGATGAAACAGGCCTCCTGCTCGAAGTCGCGGATCAGCACGAAGATCGAACGGTCCGGGGAATAGTTCTCCTCCTGCTCCATGCGCAGGCTCTGCTCGGCGAGGACCGCCGCGGCTCGAGGCCGCACCAGCGTCACGTACGTGGCGTGCACGACGATCGTCGCGATGATCAGCGCAAAGACCTGGTACAGGAATTCGCTTGGATAGGTACGCTTCATTCAGCTCGCTCTCCGGCGGCGCGCGCCGCCCCGGGCGCCGCCGCAAACCCGCCCGTGTCGCGCGTCGCCGCCGCCGGGCTTTGTCGTGTGGAGGTCAGATGTCGACGGGGAAGGTGACCTCTTCGTCGGCGCCGATCTCCTCGGTCGGGATGAACACGTCGTCGGCCGCCCCGTCGTCGGCATCGCGCGGCGGCGTGCGGTCTTCTTCCGTGTCCTGCGGCGCCTCGGCGTCTTCCGTCTGCTGTGCAGGCGGAGTCTGCTGCGCCGGATCCTGGGCGGCGACGGCCCCCGACGCGAGCGCTGCGGCCAGCATGGCCGCCGACAGGCCGATTCTCGGCATCATTCACCTCACAGTCCGGCTAAGCCCGGCAATACCTGCCCCATACTCGAACCCTCGTACGCGGATTAGACCGGCCGGGGCCGGTATCATTCCAGATTACGCGCAATACGGAAGCCGAGGTCCTCGCGCGCGTCCGCGCCGTAGTCGCGGTACGCGAGCCTCAGATTCGTGATCGTCGCGCTCCTCCAGCTCGGGCCGCGCACCACGTGGAAGCGCCCGCTCGTCGGCCCGAGCGGATCGACGGCCTGCTCCTGGCCCGGGTCGACGACGATCTCGTAGTAGTCCTGGACCCACTCGGCGACGTTGCCGCCGAGGTCGAAGACGCCGACAGCATCGGCCGGGAAGCTGCCGGACGGCGCCGACACGGGATACCCGTCGTTGTACGTGACGAGCGTCGTCGGCAGCACGTCCGCCGCGGACACGTCCGCGAAATTGCCCGAGCGGTCGGGCGGCGGCAGCTCAGCGCCCCACGGAAACACCAGCGCCTCTTCGCGCTCGGCGAAACGGGCCGCCCATGCCCACTCGGCTTCGGTCGGCAGGCGGTAGCCGCTGCGCAGCGGCCGGATCGGCACCCACTCGCCGCTGCGCTCCTCGTAGACCGGCTGCAGGCCGTCTCGGATGCTGAGCCAGTTCAGAAAGCGCGCGGCATCCTCCCAACCGACGTTGACGACCGGCTGATCGTCGTCGTTCAGGCTGATGCCTCCGAACCCGCCCGAGTCGTGCTCGGCAATGAACTGCCTGAACTCCGCGTTGCTGACCTCGCGGACGCCGAGATAGAACGCGCGGCTCAGCTTCACGCGGCGCAGCACCTCGTTCGAGCGCCGGCCCTGCTCGCGCCGGGACGAGCCCATCGTGAACTGCCCGGCCGGTATCAGCGTCAGCTCCTGGCCGAGGCTCGTCTCGATCGTCCGCGGATAGCCGCCGCCCGTCGTGTCGTCGAGCGGCTCGAGCTCGAAGGTGCGCGTCTGCGCGAAGCCCGGCCGCGGGGTCACGTCCCACGCCTGCGGCGCATAACCGTCGTAGCGCACCTCGATGCTGTGAGGCACCGCCGTCAGCCGCAGCTCGGCCGGCGTCCTCGCCTCGCGCCGGCCGTCGACCCAGACCTCGGCTTCGGGGGGCTCGCTGGCGATGCGGACGTCACCGTACTGCGCCTCGAGCTCGATCTCGACGCGCCGGCCGCTGTCCGCCTCGACGGACAGCTCGCGCGTCGCGGCGGCGAAGCCCGGCTTCGTCAGCGTGATCGAATGGCTGCGCCCCGGCCGCAGCCGCAGCGTCAGCGGCGTGCGGCCGCGAAACTCGCCGTCGACGCTGACCGCGGCCTCTTCGGGCGTGCTGACCAGCTCGACCCGGCCGTCCGCCTGCACCAGCGTCACCGGCGGCAGCTGCTGCGGCTGGTCCGCCGTGACCGCCACGGTCTCCCGCCATGCGTTGTAGCCCGGGAGGCGCAGCTCGACGTCGTGCTCGCCCGCCGTCAGCTCGAGCTCGGCCGGCGTCTTTGCGACCGGCTCTCCGTCGACGAGCACCTCGGCTCCGGCGGGCTCGCTCGACAGCGTGACCGGCGCCCAGTTCGGCGTCAGCTCGACCGACAGCGCCTGGCGCTCGCCGCCGCCGATCACGTCGAGCTCACGCAGCTCCGGCAGATAGCGCTCGGCTTTGAACTCGAGCCGATGCGTCCCGGGCACGATTTCCGCGATCATCGGCGTGCGGCCGATCGGCTCGCCGTCGACGCTGACCTCGGCGCCGACCTCGGGCACCGTCGCGAGCTCGATCTCGCCCGGCAGCCGCGTCAGCTCGAGCTCGATCGACTGGTCGGGCGACTCGCCGACCACGACCTCCTCGTCGAACGGGTAGTAGCCCGGCAGCTGCGCCGTGACGCGATGCGGGCCCGAGCGCAGCAGGAATCTGTCGCCGAGACGCAGCTTCAGCAGCGTGCCGGGCAGCTCGACCGCCGTCGGCTCCGGCTCGAAATCGAGCTCGACCGACTTTGCCGTGAACGCGAACCAGCCGAGCACGGCCAGCACGGCGAAAGCGGCCGTGATCGCGATTGCGGCCGTGCTCGGACGGCGACGGCCCGGGGTTTCGGCGGCGTCGGCTTTTGCGCGAAACGAGATCGGAGTGATCGCGACCTCGTCGGTGCCGCCGCGCTCCGCGCGGGCGAGCTCGTCGAGATCGGGCGGCGCCGTGTCGCCGGCCGTCATCCGCGCGTCGATGTCGAGCGTCAGCCGGCCGTCGGCGAGCCGGCAGGCGAGCCGCGCCGAGTCGAGCGCGACGACGTCGCCGTCGGCGATGCGCCGGGCGCCCGACACGAGCTCGCCGTCTACGCGCAGGTTGCGTGCGTTCCTGTCCGGCTGGACGAAGAACACGCCATCGAGCAGCCCGATCGAGACCGCGCCGACGACGCCGCCGAGATGGATGTCGTTACCGGGCTCGCCGCCGATCGTGACGGGCAGGGCCTCGGCGGCGAAGTGCCGCGTCGCACCTCCGACGTCTGTTTTCAGGATCCAGTCGGTCGCGGTCATATCGGCTCGACGCAGATCACGCTGACGGGCGCGGGTTCCCTGCCGGGCAGCACGGTGAATGTTTCGCGCACGTCGCGATAGCCTTCGCGCGAGCCGAGCGCGGTGTAATTGCCGGGCCGAAGCTCGACCTCGATCGCCTCGAAAAGCCCGAGCTCGCCGACGCGGTACAGCGTCACGTGCGTCTGGCCGTCCGACCGCAGGGCGACGGTGACCGGCGTCGACGCAAGCTCGATCAGCCGCGTCAGCTCCTCGATCTGCCCGCGCAGCCTCGTATTAGCGCCGTCCGACTCCGCGACGAGGCTCTCCGCCTCGCCGACCAGCGCCTTTGCGCTGTCGAGCACCGCGTCGCCGAACAGCAGGTTCGGATTCTCGATCAGATTCGCGAGCTTCACGTCGAGGTCCGCGCGCGCGCGGGCGCGCTCGAGACCCTGCTTGGCGAACGCGAGGCTGTCGTCGGTCTCGAGCGCCGCCTCGTACTGCTCGATGGCCTGCCGCCACAGCTCGCGGCGCTCGAACGCGAGAGCCCGCGCCTCGGCCAGCGCTATCTGGTCGAGGTGCATGCCCTGCTCGGCCTGCACGATGCCGTCCCGCGCCTCGGCCGACTGCGGACGCATCGCGAGCGCGTCGCGGAAATGCGCTTCCGCGTCGTCGTAACTTTCGTCGGCCAGCGCGCGGTAGCCGTCCGACATCAAGGCCTCGAAGCGGCGGTCGGCAAGCTCCCGCTCGACGCCCTCGAGGGCGCGGCGCGCCGGGGTCCAGTCGGCGTCGATCGCGAGCGCGGCCCGGAACGCCTCCGCGGCCTCCTCGAGCTGATCCTGCTGCCGCAGCGTGTCGCCGCGGCGCGTCGCGTCGAGCACGTCCGGCAGCTTCTCGGCGCGCGCCCGGCCGGCCTCGGCGGCTTCGTTGTCGCCGTCGATGCGCAGCACGAGCTCGAACTGCTCGAGCGCGAGCTGCGGGTTGCCGGCCTCGAGCGCGCTGCGCCCGGCGTTCAGCGCCGTCTGCGCGATGTCGGCCGAGCGCTCGAGCAGCCGCTCGCCGACGGTGAGCGCTTCCGTGTAACTGTCGACCGCGGCCCGGAAATCCTCGGCGAGGTAAGCATCGTCACCGGCGCGCGACAGCGTCTCGTAGCGTTGCCAGTCCTCGGCGCCCCAGCTCGACGCCGATGCGGCCGCCAGGCTCTGTTGCTGCGTCAGCAGGTCGGCAAGCAACCCGTCGGCTTCTTCCTGCAGCGCGGCCAGCTGCTCCTCGGTCAGCGCCGGCTCGGCGGGCTCCGCGGGCACGGCCGGCGCCGGCTCCTCGGCCACCCGAGCCGGCGCGCGCTGCTCGACCCAGCCCGGCAGCAGGAAGAACACGCCGAGCGCCGCGACGAGCAGCACGGCGGCGGCGACGCCCGTCACGAGCGAAGCGGAAGGGCGCCGGCGGGGCGGCGGCGTTTCGACGCGCGTCGCGCCGCCCGCAAGCCCCGGTCTGACGGGGACGATCTCTTCCTCGTGCGGGTGGCGCGGATCGTTTGAGGGTGGCTGCTCCATGTATCGGCTAATCTTATCGGCGCATCTGATGAACCAGACTGAACCAGACCGTTGATTTCAGGCCGTTCGGGAACGGCGGACAGATTCTATGACATCGCGAAATGCCCTGAGTGTCCCGATATCTGCAGGTTCTTCGGCCTGCAGCGTCGCGAGCACCCGCTCGGAGAGCGGCGCGACGGCCGGAGCCGCGCGCGCAGCCGCCGCGAGCGGCGGGCCGATCGTGTCGCCGGCCGGCAGCCGGCCCGCGATCAGCTCGTACGCCAGCACCGCGAGCGCATAGACGTCGAGCGCCGGCGATGCGCTCGCCGCGTCGCCCGCAAGGCGTGCCGCGAGGCGCGGGTCCCGCGGCACGTGCGCCGCGGTGCGGCCTCCCCGCCCGAGCGGCTCTCCGCACGCGGTGGCCGAGCCGAAGTCGATGAGCTTCGCGCGCTCCGGGCTTGCGAAGAGCACGTTCCGCGCTTTCACGTCGCCGTGCACGAAACCGGCGCCGTGCACGCGCTCGAGCGCGAGGACCACGTCGAGCAGAGCGTAAAGCCAGTGGCGCGGCGCAGCGCCTGCCAGCGGAACGAGATCGCCCCCCTCGAGGTATTCGAGCGCCAGCACGCAGCCGCCGGAATCCTCGTTGCAGAGCACGGGCTCGACGATGCGCGGATCGCGCAGCGTCTCGAGCAGACGGTGCTCGCGTCTCAGCAGCGCGGCCGCCCCGCCGTGCTTCAGCCAGCGGGCCTTGACCGCCTTCAGCGCGACGAGGCGGCGGCCCGGAAGCTCCGCGCGCCACACGTCGATGACGTCGCCGGCGTGGAGCAGGACGAAGTCACGCGGCTGCAGCTCGAGAAAGCCGCGCGGCAGCGCGGGCTCGGGCTCCGTTTCAAGCTCCGCTTCTATTGGCTCCGCCGGCATCGGACACGACGCTGCGGCCGCCGTCCGACGAGGTGCCGGCCGGCTCGCGTTCGGCGGGCTCGGCGCTGCCGCCCGCC
>JAFGNC010000235.1 GCA_016927175.1 Gammaproteobacteria bacterium
CGGCCTCGAGCGCCGCGGCGAGGGCGTTGACCGTCGCGCCCGTCGTGATCACGTCGTCGACGATCGCGAGCCGCCGGCCGTCGCAGCCGCGGCCGACGCGGAACGCGTGAGCCACGTTGGCCTTGCGGTCGCGGGCGTTCAGGCGCGATTGCGCGCGCCCGCCCACCGGCCGCGACACGCCGCCGAGAGCGAGCGGCAGATCGAGCTCCGCCGCGAGCGCGCGGGCGATCTCGACGGCCTGGTTGTAGCCCCGCTCACGCAGGCGCTGCGGCGACAGCGGCACCGGCACCAGCGCGTCGACGTCGAGCTCACCGCGTTCGCGCTCGCGGCGCAGGGCCGCTGCGACGAGCAGGCCGAATGCCCGCCCGAGCGCGCGGCCGTGGCTGAACTTCAGCGCCTGCAGGTAATGCGCGAGCGGCTCCGCATATTCGTAAACCGCCCAGGTCCGGCCGATTCGCCATGACGAATCGTGCCGTTCGCAACGATCGCGGCGGCCCGGCAGCGCGCAGACGGTGCAGGGGTCGCGCAGCGTGCGGAACGCGGCCGCGCACGAGTCGCAGAATCCGGCATCGCTCGACCGGCGGCACGCGGGACACAGCTCCGGAAAGCGAAGCAGCCGGCGCCGCGGCGCGCGCCCGCGAGAATCGGCCAAGTTGACACCTCTCCGGCGCCTTCTGATACTGCCAAGCCTTTCACGGCCGGGCGAACGGAGCGAGCGACGAATGTCCGCAAGCGAGCAGCAAATCGAAAAGCTTGAGGTGGGCGGCATGTCGATCGACGCCGAGCCGTGGGCGGGCCGCCCGCTCGAGGACGTGGAGGCGCTGTTCGATCTGCCGCTGAACGACCTGCTGTTCGCGGCTCAGTGGGTGCACCGGCGCCGCTTCGACCCGTCCTCCGTGCAGGTCTCGACGCTGCTGTCGATCAAGACCGGCGCGTGCCCGGAGGACTGCGCCTACTGCCCGCAGAGCATCCGCTTCGCGACCGGGATCGACACGCACGACCTGATGCCGCTCGACGAGGTCAAGGCCGCGGCGGCGCGCGCCAAAGCCGCGGGCGCGACGCGCTTCTGCATGGGCGCGTCGTATCGCGGCCCCAAGGACCGCCAGCTCGAGCCGATTCTCGACATGATCCGCGAGGTCAAGGCCCTGGGCCTCGAGACGTGCGCGACGCTCGGGCTGCTGCGCGACGGCCAGGCGGAACGGCTGGCCGATGCCGGGCTCGACTACTACAACCACAACCTCGACTCGTCCGAGTCGTTCTACCCGAAAGTCATCACGACGCGGACTTATGCCGACAGGCTCGAGACGCTCGGGCGGGTCCGCTCGGCCGGGCTCAAGGTCTGTTGCGGCGGGATCGTCGGCATGGGCGAAAGCCGCCGCGACCGGGCCGAGCTGCTGCTGACGCTCGCGAGCCTCGATCCGCAGCCGGAGAGCGTGCCGATCAACCGGCTCGTGCAGGTTCCCGGCACGCCGCTAGACGGCGCTGACGAGCTCGACAACTTCGAGTTCCTGCGCACGATCGCGGTGGCACGAATCTTGATGCCCGCCTCTCACGTGCGGCTGTCCGCGGGCCGCACCGACTTCAGCGAAGAGATGCAGGCGCTGTGCTTTCTCGCCGGCGCAAACTCGATCTTCTATGGCGAAAAGCTGCTCACGACCGACAACCCCGGCACCGAGGCGGACGACCGGCTGTTTTCCCGCCTGGGGCTTCGGCCGGCGCAGAGCGCGCAGCAGCCCTGACGCGCCGCGGCGGGCTTCACGATGAGCCGCCCGCGCGCGGAATTCGCGTTGCCGGACGCCCGCGCGGCGCGGCGCGGTTTCGACCGGGCCGCCCGAAGCTTCGACACCGCCAGCGTCGTGCACGATCTGACGCGGGAGCGGTTGCTCGACCGGCTCGATTTCGTGCGGCTCGACCCGAGGACGATCCTGGACCTCGGCTGCGCCACCGGCCGCGGGGCCGCGCGGCTCGCGAGCCGCTATCCGGGCGCTCGCGTTTTTGCGATCGACGGCAGTCTGCCCATGCTGCAGGCGGCGCGCCGCGCCGGCTCGGGTCCTCGCGGTGTGACGCCGCTGCTCGCCGATGCCGAGAAGCTGCCGTTCCCGGATGGCAAGGTGGACCTGATTTTCGCTAATATGCTGCTCCCGTGGGCCCCCCCGCAGCTCGTATTTCCCGAGGCTGCGCGGGTCCTGTCAGAGGGTGGACTTCTGCTGTTCGCGACGCTCGGCCCCGATACGCTCGAGCAGGTCCGCCGTGCCTGGGCAGCAGTCGACGACGGCGTGCACGTTCACGCCTCCTTCGAAATGCACGACCTCGGCGATCTGGCCACGGCGTCCGGTCTGGCGGAGCCCGTCGTCGACGTCGACAGGATCACAGTGACTTACAGGGATGTAGATTCGATGGTCCGGGACTTACGCTCGATCGGCGCAACGAACGTCGCGGCCGGCCGCCGGCGCGCGTTGACCGGCCGCCGACGCTGGGACGGCTTCGTCCGCGCGCTCGAGGCAGCGCGCCGCGACGAGCGGATCCCCGTGACGGTCGAGCTCGTGCTCGGCCAGGGATGGGGAACCGGCGGCGGCGCGCGCCGGCGCACCGACGCCGGCGAAACGTCGGTTCCGATCTCCGAAGTTGGTATCATGCGCAGGTCGCGTCGATGAAGCGCGGGAACGGCTCGACGCGGCGCTGCAGCGTGCCGTCACACGGCGTGCGGCATAAGTGGAAACCGCAAACGGGTTTCACGTCGAGGTCTGATAGAATCCCCGCGCCCCACCTTTCGGCTCACTGTTGTTGACAATCGGATGAAGAGAAATACAGGCGTCCTTGCGGCCGCTGCGACACTGCTCGCCGCACTTTTCAGCTCTCCGGCATGGAGCGACTGGCAGCTGAACATGCCCGTCGGAGTCACGACGATCAGTCGTGAGGTTTACGGGCTGCACATGCTGATCCTGTGGGTCTGCGTCGTGATCAGCGTGCTCGTCTACGGCGCGATGGTCTACGCGATCGTCAAATTCCGCAAGAGCAAGGACGCGCAGCCGTCCCGCTTCACGCACAACACCAAGGCCGAGGTGCTGTGGACGTCGATCCCAGCCATCATCCTGATCGCGATGGCCATTCCGGCGGCCGAGTCGCTCGTCCGTATCGAGGACACGACGGAGTCGTCGCTGACGATCAAGATCACCGGCTATCAGTGGCGCTGGCATTACGACTACATCGACGACGGCGTGCAGTTCTTCAGCTCGCTGGACCGCGAAAGCAACGCCGCGCGCCGCCGCGGCTCGGGCATCGATCCGGAGTCGGTGCCGAACTACCTTCTCGAGGTCGACAACCCTGTCGTCGTGCCGGTGGACGCGAAGGTGCGTCTGCTCGTGACCGCCGGCGACGTCGTGCATTCCTGGTGGGTTCCGGACTTTGCGGTCAAGAAGGACGCGATTCCGGGCTACATCAACGAGTCCTGGTTCCAAGCGACGGAAGAGGGAACGTTTCGCGGGCAGTGCGCCGAGCTTTGCGGCATGGATCACGGTTTCATGCCGATCGTCGTCGAGGTCGTCAGCCAGGAAGAGTACGACGAATGGCTGGCGGAGCGGGCACAGCCTGCGCTGACGCTCGCAGAGTGAGCGCGGCGTCCGAGAAAGGGTTAAGGAGAACTATTCGATGAGCACGACTGCGATCGACGTCCACGGCGGTCACGATCACCCGAAGGGCTTCGTCCCGTGGGCCATGCGCTGGATCACGACGACGAATCACAA
>JAFGNC010000236.1 GCA_016927175.1 Gammaproteobacteria bacterium
ACGTGACGCGCGACGAAGCCGTGGACGTCTCGGCCGGAATGACCGAGGAGCGCGCCCTCGAGCTGCTGCGCGCGGCCATCGGCGTGCCCGACCTGCCGATGAAGGTGCGGCAGGTCATTCCCTGGGAAGCGGAGGCGAACGTCGCGGCGCGTTTTCGGGACGGGCGCGTGTTCCTCGCCGGCGATGCCGCGCACGTCGTGCCGCCGAACGGCGGCTTCGGCGGCAACACGGGGGTGCAGGACGCGCACAACCTCGCCTGGAAGCTCGCGATGGTCGTCAACGGGCAGGCCGGGCCCGGCCTGCTCGACAGCTACGACCGGGAGCGGCAGCCGATCGGCGAGTTCACGGTGCACCAGGCCTACGGGCGCTACGCGACGCGCGTCGTGCCCGAGCGGGGCACCGACGACGTCAAGCCGCCGGTCGACGACCTGACGATCGAGATCGGCTACCGATATCGCTCGACGGCCATTGCAGATGATGCAACCGATGGTGCGGCAGCCGACGATCCGTTGTTCCAGCACCCGGACGCGCTGCGGGGGCGCCCCGGCAGCCGGGCGCCGCACGTCGTGCTGCGGCGCGAAGGCGCGGAAATTTCCACGCTCGATCTTTTCGGCAGGCACTTCGTCGTGCTGGCCGGCCCCGAGGGCCGCGCGTGGTGCGCCGGCGCCGAAGAAGCCGCGAGGGCGCTCGGCGTTCCCGTCGACGCCTGGCAGATCGGCGCGGGCGGCCTCGACGACGTCGGCGGACGCTTCGTCGAGGCTTACGGCATTGCACCGGCCGGCGCCGCCCTCGTGCGGCCGGACGGGTTCACGGCGTGGCGCACGAGCGCGGCACCGGAGCACGCGGGGCGGGATCTCCGCCGCGTGCTCGCCTCGATTCTCGACCGCACCGGCGGGTGAGCTCGCCGCGGGCGAGCGGCCGCGGGTTTCACGGCTCGAGTGCGGAAGGGCCTGCGCCCGCGCGATCGAGACCGGTGTCAGGCGATGTCGGCTGAAGATGGATCGGAGGCTGGCTCATCCCGTCAGCGACGCGGCGCGGATCCAACCGCAGACGAGATCGGCCATCGTCCGGCTGCCGAGCCCCTGCCCGCTCAACGACCGCCAGGTCGAGAACGCGACGGCGTGCGCGGCCGTCGCGCGAAGGCGCTTCGACTGCTTCGACTGCTTCGACTTTCTCGGGCCGCCCCAGACCGCGACGAGCCGGTCCGCGACGCTGCCGAGATAGCCTTCGAACTCCGCCATCGGCTCCTCGAGCGCCGGCACCTTGTCGAGATCCCTGTAGGCCACCGTCCACATGCCCTGCGTCTCGCGGTAGTAGCCGTAGAGGGCCAGCAGCACGGCGCGCGTGTGCTGCGCCGCGTCCTCTTGCCCGACTCGCGAGACGTCCGGGGGCGGATGCAGGCCCATGTATCTGGCCGTGCAGGCGCCGAAGATCTCGTCCTCGCTCGGAAAGTGCCGGTAGACGGTCAGGCGCTGGACGCCCGCCTGCTCGGCGATCGCGCTGATCGTGGTGTCGGCGGGGCCGCGCTCCTCGTGCAGTTTCATCGCGGCCTCGACGATGCGCTCGCGCGTCTGCTCCTGCCGCGCGGCGCGCTGCCTCAGCGTGTACTTCCGCTTCTTCTGCATTCAGTGATCTTAGTTGTTTACTGAAATATTGACAACCCGATGCGCGGAGCATAGAGTGCCAATCATTACACAGGTGCGTTCAATCAAATTCAGACGGGAGAGCGCAGATGATCACGAACGCTGAGTCGGGCACGAACCTCTACGAGATCGCGGACGGCATCTACCGGATCAACACGCCGGTCCCGATGCCGGGCGGCGCGGGGCAGTTCAACTTCAATCAGTACCTGATCCTCGACGACGAGCCGCTGCTCTTTCATACGGGCCCGCGGCGCCTCTTCCCGCTCGTGCGCGAAGCGATCGCACACGCGATGCCCTTGCGGGAGCTTCGATACATCGGCGTTTCGCATTTCGAGGCCGACGAATGCGGCGCGATCAACGAATTTCTCGGCGTCGCCCCGCGGGCGGAGCCGGTCTGCAGCCGCATCGGCGCGATGGTTTCGCTCGCCGATTTTGCCGACCGCGCGCCTCGCGCGCTCGCGGACAGCGAGGCGCTGACGCTCGGCCGGCACACGGTGCGCTGGCTCGACACTCCGCACGTTCCGCATGGCTGGGACAGCGGCTTGATGATGGAAGAGAGCACGAGAACGTTCCTGTGCGGCGATCTGTTCACGCAGGGCGGCCCGGGGGACGTCGCGCTGACGGAGTCGGACATCCTCGGCCCCAGCGAGCGGTTCAGAGCACCGATGGACTATTTTTCGCACGCGCCGCAGACCCGTGCCATTCTCGAGCGGCTCGCCGGGCTCGAGCCGACGACGCTGGCCTGCATGCACGGCAGCGCCTGGCGCGGCGACGGCGGCGCGCTGATCCGCGAGCTCGCGGCGACGCTGACCTGACTGAAACGCGGCGGCGCGCTGATTCGCGAGCGGCGACGCTGGCCTGACCGAAACGCGCGGCGCGCCGTGCATGCCGCCGCGCTCCGCGGCACAATCGCATGACGCACGGCGTGCAGCGCCTGTCCCGCGACGCTGCAAGCACGTGACGATCCGGCAACGTCACCATCGGGGAACGGAGAGGCCCGACATGCTGCCACATTCGATCTCGAAGCTCCTGCTGACCGGCGTCTGCGTCATGGCCTCGGTTCCGGCCGCGGCCGCCGCGTGCACGGACCTCGCGCGCCTCGCGATGGACACGGTCGCGATCACGCAGGCCGAGAGCCGCGAAGCGGGCACGTTCGAGCAGGAGCTCGGGCCCGAGGTGTCCCTCCCCGCGCACTGCCGCGTGGCGGCCGTGCTGAGCCCGACGGACGATTCACATATCGAGATGGAGCTCTGGCTGCCCGAGGACTGGAACGGCAGATTCCTGGCGCTCGGCAACGGCGGCTGGGCCGGAAACATCAGTTTCGGCGCCATGGCCCGCGGCCTGCAGTCCGGATACGCCGTGGCATCCAACGACACGGGGCACAAGGGCGGCAGCGCGGCCTTCGCGGTCGGGCATCCCGAGAAGGTCGTCGACTTCGCCTGGCGCGCCATGCACGAGATGGCCGTGCACTCGAAGCGCATGATCGAGGCCTATTACGAGCAGCCGCCGACGCAATCTTTCTACCAGGGCTGCTCGACCGGCGGACGCCAGGGCCTGATCGAGGCGCAGCGCTTCCCGGCGGACTTCGACGCCATCATCGTCGGCGCACCCGTCAACAACCAGCTGACGTTGAACGCGACGCAGCTTCACAACATGAAGCGGCTGATCGAGAACCGCGCCCTGGCCCTGTCGCCCGCCAAAGTGCAGTTGCTGCACGACGCCGTGCTCGCCGCCTGCGAGGCCGACGACGGAGTGGAGGACGGCATTCTGAACGATCCCCTGGCCTGCGATTTCGACCCGGAGTCCCTGCAGTGCGACGGCGGCGACGGCGCCGCCTGCCTGACAGCGGCCGAGGTCTCGGCGGTGGAAGACGTCTATGCCGGCGTCCATTCGAGTGACGGTGAGCTGATCTATCCCGGTCATGCCAAGGGCTTCGAGCTCGGCTGGCGGATCCCGGAGGCAGGGAGCGAGCCCACCGCGCTGCAGATCGACGCCACCCGCTATCTGGTCTACGAGGATCCCGACTGGAACTGGCGCGAATTCGAGCTCGAGCGCGACCTCGCCCTCGCGCGCGACAAAGCCGGGTACATCGAAGCGCTGGGAGCGGACCTCGGCGAGTTCAAGGCCCGGGGCGGCAAATTGCTGATCTACCACGGCTGGAACGACCCCGGCCCCTCGCCCCTGAACTCGATCGGCTATTACGACGAGGTGCTGGCGACGATGGGTCCCGATCAGGACGACTGGCTGCGCCTGTACCTGATGCCGGGGATGGGACACTGCCGCGGCGGCATCGGCCCGGATCAGGCGGATTTTCTGGGCGCCGTCGAAGCCTGGATCGAGAGCGGCAGCGCGCCGGACCGGATCACGGCGTCACGCATCCGCGAAGGCCAGGTGGACATGACGCGTCCGCTGTGCCCGTACCCGGAAGTGGCCGCGTGGGACGGCGAAGGCAATCCGGACGATGCCGCGAGCTACACCTGCCGCGCAACTCCGGCCGCGCAGGCGCAGGAGCGCCAGCGGACGCCGGACGCGACGTCCGTCGCGCCGGGCACGGGGCGCTAGCCCCGGAAAAGGGTTTCGGAAAAGGGGTCAGGGCCCTTTAAAGTCGAAAAAGGGCCCTGACCCCTTTTCCGGGGCCCTCGTACGCCGCCGCCGCGCGAATCACTCCTCGGCCAGCGTATGGTCCGGGTTCTCGGGGCGGCATTCGAACGGCTGGATTTCGAGATCCGACGGCGCATAAGTGGCCGTCGCCGGATCGAACGGCCGCGTGAAGAACACCGGATCGTCGAATTCGACCGTGACCTCGAGGCGGTTCGTCTC
>JAFGNC010000237.1 GCA_016927175.1 Gammaproteobacteria bacterium
CGTCGAATAGCCGTCGCGCAGCGCGAGCTCGAGGTCCCGGATGCCGGGGCCCGTGTCCTCGAAGTCGAGCCGCAGGCCCGTTCGTCCGGCGTTGACGAGCCAGCGGAAGCGGGCCGTGCCTCCCTTGCCGTGCTCGATCGTGTTGCGCGCCAGCTCGCTGACGGCCGTGACGATCTTCGTCTGCTCGACCAGGCTGAACCCGAGCTCGATCGACCACGCCCGTGCCTGCTGCCTCACATAGACGAGGTCTTCCTGAGCCCGCAGCTCGAACGTCTCATCTCTTTGGACGTCCAAGCGCCGGCCCTCCCAGTAGCTCGATGCCCCGGTCGACGTCGAGCGCCGTCCGGACGCCCGGCAGCTCGAGCCCGAGCTCGACCAGCGTGATGGCTACGGCCGGGCGCATGCCGACCACGACCGTCTCCGCGTCGAGTATCCGCGACATCGATGTGATGTTGGCCAGCATTCGGCCGATGAAGGAGTCCACGACCTCGAGCGCCGAGATGTCGATCAGCACGCCTTTCGCGTTGGTCTCGACGATCCGGTCGGTCAGGTCCTCCTGCAGCTGCATCGCCATACGGTCGTGCATGTCGACCTGGATCGTGACCAGCAGCAGCTCACCGATCCTCAGGATCGGGATCACGTCGATGCCGCTCATTCGCGGCCGTCTGCCTGGACGTGCAACCCCTTGATGGCGAGTGCGTGCCGGAAGGCCTCCGCCAGCGATGCCTTGGTGGTCACGTCACCGAGGTCCACGCCGAGGTGAACGATGGTCTGGGCGATCTGCGGCCGGATGCCGCTGATGATGCAGTCCGCTCCCATCAGGCGCGCGGCGGAGACGGTCTTCAGCAGATGCTGGGCCACCAGCGTGTCGACGGTCGGGACTCCGGTGATGTCGATGACGGCGATGGACGCGCCGGTCGTGACGATCTGCGAAAGCAGCGACTCCATGACGACCTGCGTCCTGGCGCTGTCCAGCGTGCCGATCAGCGGCACGGCGAGGATGCCGTCCCAGAGGCGGATCACGGGCGTCGACAGCTCGAGCAGCTCCTGCTGCTGGCGGCGAATCACGTCCTCCCGCCCTTTCTGGTGCACCTCGGTCGTATACAGACCGAGACCGTCCAGCAGGCGGCTCGCGTCCCACAGCTCGCGCGCCAGCGTCGGCGCATCCTTGAGCGAGGAGCTGAGCCGGTCGAACAGCGGCTGCTTCAGGGACAGCACGAACATCGCGGTCTCGGACGGCGTGAAGCCCTGTCGCGCCCGCGAGCGCGACAGATCCCCCAGCAGGTCCCGCGCCGAGTCCCATGCCGGGGCTTCGATGCCGTCACCGGAATCCTTCTGCAGCCCGGTGACCACGTGACGGAGAAAATCGGCGGATTCTCTGCGCCGCTGTTCCGCACCGATCATGCCCGTCGCCGAGCTTTTCGACCGCTGCTGCAACGCGGTCCATTCGTCGAGAATCTCGGATTCGTGTTGCTCGATGACGTCGAGCAGAGCAGAGTTCGCCATGCGGCCTCCTGAAGCGCGGAAGAGTCGATTGCGCGGACGGAAAACAACGCCGCAGCCGACGGTCAGATCTACTGAAAAACCGCTCTAAGTGCCGTGACGGCGGGCGTTCTACGCCGCATGCCCTGGAGCGTGACTGGTGCCGGTGGACGGATTCGAACCGCCGACCCACGCATTACGAATGCGTTGCTCTACCAACTGAGCTACACCGGCAAAGGGTCAGAAAACGGCTGCGCGGGATTTTAGCCGAATGAGCGCGGTCCGTCGCAAGTTCCGTTCGGACGATGCGATTCGAACCCGGGGTTTCGTCGCTGGCGGCCTGCCGAGTCTGCCGTGACGCGCATGCCGGACCGAGCGCGTGCGGCTCAGTCGGCCGCCGGCTGCGCGCCGCGTACGCGGATCACGACGTCGACGCCCGCCTGCTCGGTACCGACCGGCAGGTCCGTGTTCAGCTTCAGCGACACACCGTCGAGCGGGATGTCGATCAGCTCGCCGGTCTCCATGTTGTAGAAATGATGATGGGGCTCGATCGTGGAATCGTAGAACTGCCGGCTCGGGTCCACCTCGACCGTGCGGACCAGCCCCCGCTCGCAGAACAGATTCAGCGTGTTGTACACCGTGGCTTTGGATACCCTGGAGCCCATGCCGCGGATGCCGGCGATGATCTGCTCCGCCGACAGATGTTGCGGCCTCGACAGAATCACCTGCGCCACGTCGAGGCGCTGCGGCGTGGGGAACACCCCCTTCTCGGTCAGCAAGGCAGAAATCTCGTCTCGGGTCACGCTGCGGTACCCCATCGGAATCAAGTACTTAAAGTATAAGCGCGTCGGCCCAGCAAATGCTACCGGCCGATCCGCAGGTTCTGACAGCGCCCGGGCGCGAATTATCCGCTTCCTCCGCTTCATCCGCCTTATCCGCTCGATCCGCCGAGGAATTGCGATGGCTGCACCGCCGCGCCCGGCCTACCGTACTACGCCGAAGGGCTTTCGGGGGTCTCGCTGCGCAGGGAGGTGCCGCAGTTGCATCGTGCCGGATTCACGCTGTGGGAGCTGCTGTGCACGCTGACGGTGGCGGGGGTCGCGCTCGGGCTCGCTGCGCCGGAGTTCCGCAGCTTCCTGCTCGACTCCCGCTCGAGCGCGGACGTGGACGCGTTCGTCGCGGCGGTGCAGCTCGCGCGCAGCGAGTCGGCGAAGCGTGCGCGGCCGGTAGTGCTGTGCAAGAGCGCGGACCGCGTGCGCTGCGGAGGCGGCGAGATCCGCTACGACGCCGGCTGGATCGTGTTCGTCGACGAGGACGGCGCCCGCCCGGCGCGGCGCTCGGCCGGCGAGCCTCTGCTGTTCGCGCATGCGCCACGGATGGCCGGCCGCATCGAATCGAACCGGGCCCTGTACGAGTTCCGTCCGTATCGGCGCCGCAGCACGAACGGCACCGTCACGTTCTGCGACGAGCGCGGAGCCGCCGCGGCGCGTGCGGTGATCGTCAGCTATACGGGGAGGCCCCGCACGTCGCGCCGCGCCCCCGACGGGCGCCCGCTGACGTGCGGCGGGCCGCCGTGACGCGCCGGCGGCCGTTCGTCGCCGGCGGCTCCCCGGCCGTCGGCCGGGCCGCTCGCGCGGCATACGGTTGTCGTATAGTTGCGCGTCATGAGTCCGAGGCCCGACGGCTTCACCCTTTGGGAACTGATGATGGCGCTGGTCCTCGCGGGAATCGTGCTGGGGATCGGCGTGCCGAGCTTCATGGAGTTTCAGCGCAGCAACGCGATGACGACGGCCGCCAACGACCTGCTGTCGGCCGTGCTGGCGGCCAGATCCGAGGCCGTCAAGCGGCAGGCGCCGGTCATGCTGTGCGCGAGCCCGAATCCGACCGCGCCGGCGCCGGACTGCGGCGCCGGCGGCGGATTCATCGTTTTCATCGACGACGACGGCGACGGCATGGCCGGACCCACCGACGGCAACGGCACGCACGACGACGGCGAGCCGTTGCTGCTGCAGCGGCCGCCCTCGGGAGGCGCCATTCGCGTGTGGAGCGACGGCCGCTACGTCGCGTTCGACGCGAACGGCCTGCCCTACCAGCCGGCGGCACAGCCCGAGCCCCCCGCCTCGAGCTATCTGTACTGCGACGACCGCGGAAACCGCGCCGCGGCCGGCGGCCTGTCGGCGGCCCGGGTCGTCGTCATCGAGCCGACGGGGCGCGCCCAGGTGCGCCAGGAGATCGCGCAGATCGAGGCCGCCGCGGACACCATCGCCGGCGCCGTGTGCCCGTCGTCATGACGGATCGGCGCGGCATGGGCAAGGAAGCGGGCCGCGGGCGCCGCGACCGCCCCGGTGCGCCGGATGCGCGCGGGCCGAGCGCGCGCGCGCAGAACGGCTTCAGCCTGATCGAGGCCCTCGTGGCGCTGGTCGTGCTTTCGGTCGGCATGATCGGTGTCGCCGCGATGTACGGCCAGGGGCTTGCGGCGACCCGCTCGGCGCAGCTGCGCACTCAGGCGGTCAACCTCGCGGCCGACATGGCCGACCGGATTCGCGTGAACCGGCTCGGGGGCGCGGCCTACGCCGGCGCGGCCGCAGACCGCGGCTGCGGCCCGGGCGGCGGCACGTGCGCCCCGGCCGAGATGGCCGCACACGACCTGTTCGTATGGGAGTCGCAGGCGGCAGAGCTGCTGCCGAACGGCAGCACGGAGGTGCTGTACGACGGCGGCACGACGCCGCCGACGTACACCGTGCGCGTCAGCTGGGACGAGGTCGGAGAAGGCGTCGTGCAGCACGAGGTCGTCGTGCAGGTACCGACGTTTTGAGCGGCATGCGCGCAATGGAGGCGAGACTCCGGCGGCGCGCTGCCGCGACACCGCATCGAGCCGCCGGCGTCACGCTGATCGAGCTGATGGTCGCGCTCGCGATCGGCTCGTTCCTGCTGATCGGGGCCGTCTCGGTGTTCGTGCAGAGCCGCCAGACCTTCCGCGTCACCGAATCGGTGTCGCGGCTGCAGGAGAACGCGCGTTTTGCGCTGTTCGCGCTCGAGCCCGACGTGCGGATGGCGCATTACTGGGGCCTGACCTCGCGCACCGGCAAGATCGCCGGTCAGGCCGGGCCGGCCGACCCTCCGTCGGGTTTCCCGGTCGCGAACGACTGCGGCCAGAACTGGGCCGTGGACCTCGAGACCGAGCTCGGCGGCGCGAACAACGGCTACGACTGGGCCTGCGCCGCGAACGGCGGCGCCCAGCCCGGCGCCGATACGCTCATCGTGCGCAGGGTCGAGACGGAGCCCGTCACGGCGCTCGAGGACGGCACGCTGTACGTGCAGTCCGCGCGGTTTCAGGACGGACAGCTGTTCCTCGGCAACGCTCTGCCGGCGGCTTTCTCCGCGGCGACCTCCGAGACGCACCGGCTGGTCGTCAACGGCTACTACGTCAGTCCCACCTCTTCGCTGTCGACGCCCGACAACCCGGTGCCGTCGCTGCGCGTGAAGAAGCTGACCGGAACGGCGGCCGGCCCGAGGATCACGGACGAGGAAGTGCTGCCGGGCGTGGAGGACCTGCAGATACAGTTCGGCATCGACACCGACGCGCTCGGCGCTGCGAACCGCGGAGCGATCGACGCGTACGTGAACCCGGGCGACCCGTCGCTCGGGCAGCCCGACGTCGCCGTTCTCGCCGTACGCATATGGCTGCGGCTGCGTACCGAGAGGCCCGAGACCGGCTTCACCGACACGAACGCGTACCGCTACGCCGACCGCGACTCGGCGCCGCCGAGGGACGGCTTCCGGCGCATCGTCGTTTCGAAAACCGTTTACGTCCGCAACGCGAGGCCGCCCGCATGACCGCCTGCCCGAGCATCCCTTGCCCGAGGATCCCGAGGATCGCTGCCGCGGGGACCGCTGCGGCGAGCGTTCCTTCCCCGATGTTCACTGCTCCGAGGACCGCTGCTCCGAGGACCGCTGCGCCGAGGACCGCTGCGCTGAGGACCGCGGCTCCGAGCGTCGCTGCTCCGCGCATCGCTTCCCCGGGCATGGCCCTCGACGGGCCCCGCTTTCGCTCGCGTCAGGGCGGCGCCGCCCTCGTCGTCTCGCTGATCCTGCTGCTCGTCATGACGCTGCTCGGCGTGTCCGGAATGAACACGGCGACGCTCGAGCTGACGATGGCGGGCAACGCCGAGAATCAGCAGGACGCGTTTCAGGCCGCCGAGACGGGCATAGACATCGCGATATCGCAAAGTTTTTTCCCGACCGGCAGTGTCGGCGTGCTGCCGGCGACCCCGGTCGGCGCGGGCGAGGTCGAGGCCCGCACGGAATTCAGGCAGGCGACGCCGGTGCCGGACCTCGCGTTCAGCATGGGCGTAGGAGTCGGCGGCGGCGTGCAGGCCTATCACTTCGACGTGACGTCCGTCGGCCGCGGGCCGAGGGGCGCGACGTCGACGCACGTACAGAGCTTCTATGTGATCGGTCCCGGCGGCAACTAGGCGGAGCTTCGGGACGCGGCACGGCAGGCAGGAGGACGGGCATGACCAGAGCATCCATCGCGGCCTTCGCTTTCGCGGCGGCAGCGGCATTGTCGGGGGCCGGCGCGGCCGGAGCCGTCCGCATCGTCAGCCAGCCGGAAGGCGCTTACGAGACGCTGCTGGCCGACGTCGTGCTGCCGGGCGGCACGGCCGGCTATGTGATCCTGCGCCCGTGCGGCGGCTGTGAGCGGATATCGCTCAGGGTCACCTCCGCCACGGCCTGGTCCGTCGACGGCACCGCGGTTCCGTTCGCCGAGCTCATTGCGGCGGCCGAAGGGCTCCGCGGCGCCGACGGCGGCGCGGACACGGCCGTCTACGTCTACTACGACATCGCGAGCGGCCTCGTGAACCGGCTGGCGCTCGACCGCCTGGGCGACTGACACGCTGCGGCCGGCGCGAGCCGCGGGGGGGAACGGCGCAGCGGAAGCGTTCGCAGGGCGCCGCGGATGAAGAACCAATAAGGAAAGAGCATGAGCTTCACGCGTCAACGCATCACGCCGATTGCGGCTGGCATGCTTATCGCGCTCGTGGCGGGCGCGCCGGTCGTCGCCGACGACACCGAGCTGTTCGTGTTCGACGCCGATGCGCTCGACGTGAACCCGAACCTCCTGTTCATCCTGGACACGTCGGGCAGCATGGATACCGCCGTCGAGAGTCAGCAGACTTTCGATCCCGCGGTGACTTATGCCGGAGATTGCGCGGGCGACCGTGTCTACTGGCGGCAGGGCACCGGCGATCCGCCGACCTGCGACTCCACTCGCTGGTTCGACCGCTCGACGCTGCGTTGCCGGTCGGCGGACGGCGCGTTCGACGCCGGCGCAGGATTCGTGACGGACCGGGTGGCACGCTACGACGACGTCGACCAGCGCTGGGAGAGCCTGACCGACGGCGTCGAAGGCGGCGTGATCGAATGCCGCGCGGACAGCGGTGAGCACGGCGAGGCGGCCGGGTCGCCGGCGACCTACGCGCAGAACGGCGTCGCGGAGGCGCCGTGGAGCGCGGCCGCCGCGGACGAGGTCGACTGGCAACAGCTCGACGAGAACACGCTGTACGGCGGCAACTATCTGAACTGGTATCACGGGCCGACGAACCCCTCGACGCGGATGGAGGTCCTGCAGAACGTCGCGCGCGCCCTCGCCGGCAGCATCAGCGGCATCAACATCGGCCTGATCGAGTTCAACGACCGCGAAGGCGGCCGGCTCGTGCACGCGGTCGAGGACGTCGCGACGGGCCGCGCGTCGCTGCTTGCCGCGATCGACTCGCTGACCCCGTCCGGCATGACGCCGCTGTCGGAGACGCTGTACGAGGCGGCGCTGTATTTTCTCGGCCGCGCGCCGCATTACGGCGCGGACGGCATCGGCACCGCCGACGGCGTCTACGCGACGCCGATCCAGCACAGCTGCCAGAAGAACTTCGTCGTCTATCTGACCGACGGCGAGCCGCGCGACGACTCCGGCGCCGACGAGGCGATCCCGGCCCTGCCCGGCTTCGCCGACGCGGTCGGCGCGACGTGCGACGGATCCGGCGACGGGCGCTGTCTGGACGATCTGGCCGAATACCTGTTCGAGGCCGACCTGTCCAGCTCGCTGCCCGGGCAGCAGAACGCGGTGACGTATACGATCGGTTTTGCGCTCGATCTGCCGCTGCTGTCGTCGACGGCGCAGCGCGGCGGCGGCAAGTACTACACCGCGGACGACACGGCCACGCTGTCGCAGGCGCTGGCGAACATCGTCACGTCCATCCTCGAGACGCAGACGACGTTCACCGCGCCGGCCGTTTCGATCGACAACTTCAGCCAGACACGCCACCGCAACGACATCTACGTCTCGCTGTTCCAGCCGACGCCGAACATGCACTGGCCGGGCAACCTGAAGCAATACGGGCTGCGCGCCGCGGACGCGACGATCGTGGACGCCGACGGCGCACCGGCCATCGATCCGAGCACCGGCTTCTTCTTCGATGACGCGCGGAGCGGGTGGTCCGACGGACCGGACGGCCGCAGGGTCGGCATCGGCGGTGCGGCGAACCGGCTGCCGTTTCCGGGCGACCGCAACCTCTACACGCATTTCGCCGACGGGGCCCTGACCTCGGCCTCCAACGCCGTTCGCCGCGACAACGCCGCGCTCGACGCGGCCGCGCTCGGCCTCGGCGACCCCGGCGATCCGACGCGCGAGCAGGTCATCGACTTCATGCGCGGCTGGGACGTCGGGGATGCCGACGGGGACGGCAGCGCGGACGAGCCGCGCAATCAGATGGGCGATCCGCTGCACTCGCAGCCGGTCACGCTGACCTACGGCGGAACCCCGTCGCAGCCGGACCCGGACGACGCGATCGTGTTCTTCGCGACGAACGACGGCTACCTGCACGCGATAGATCCCCGCACCGGTGTCGAGCGCTGGTCCTTCGTCGCTCCCGAGTTCCTGGCGGACCAGGCCGAGCTGCTGGCGAATCCGCCGTCGCCGGGCAAGCACTACGGCATCGACGGCGATCTGCGGCTGCAGGTCGTCGCGGACGGCGACGGCGTCATCGACGCGTCGAGCGACGAGAAGGCTTACCTGTTCTTCGGCATGAGGCGCGGCGGCGCCGCGTACTACGGCCTCGACGTCACCGATCCCGATGCGCCGCGCCTCATGTGGCACCTCGACGGCAGCGACCTGCCGGGCCTCGGTCAGACCTGGTCGAGCCCGATCCCGACGCGCATCGACGTGCAGGGCGCCGCGCAGAACGACGACGATCTGGTGATCGTATTCGGCGGCGGCTACGACTCGAGGCAGGACAACTACGCCGCGAGCACCGACAACGTCGGCAACGGCGTCTACATCGTCGACTCGGTCAGCGGCGCGCTGCTGTGGCGGGGCGGCCCGTCCGGCTCGACGCGCGACTTCGCCGCGATGCAGTACTCGATTCCCGCGGACGTCCGCGTCATCGACCTCGACGGCGACGGCTATGCCGACAGAATGTATGCGGCCGACATGGGCGGACAGGTGTGGCGCTTCGACGTCGCGAACGGTCAGTACGCGTCGAACCTCGTCAGCGGCGGCGTCATCGCGCGGCTCGGCAGCGCCGGCCTCGCCTCCCCGGCCGCCCCCGACACTCGCCGCTTCTACTACGCGCCGGACGTCGCGCTCGTCGGCAGCGACTCGGGCAGCTTCCTGCACATCGGGATCGGCTCGGGCTATCGCGCGCATCCGAACGCGACGGAGAACCAGGACCGCTTCTATGCGCTGCGCGACTACGACACGTTCGCTTCGCTGACGCAGTCCCGATACGACTCGCTGCAGCCGCTCACCGAGGCGGACCTGCTCGACGTCACGGACGACATCGACGCCGTCGTCCCGCCGGGCAGCGCCGGCTGGATGCTGCGGCTCGCGCCCGGCGAGAAGGTGCTGAGCGAGGCCCGCACGTTCGCGAACGACGTGTATTTCACGACGTTCACGCCGGCTTC
>JAFGNC010000238.1 GCA_016927175.1 Gammaproteobacteria bacterium
CGCCGCGGCGTGCCGCTGGCTCGGCGAGCGGATGGACTACAACATCGCGATCGCGTACATGGCCGCGTGCCGGGACGAGGCGCGGGCGCGGCGCGGCCAAGCGGAGCAGACGAAGGACTGGAGGTCGCCGAACGGGTGAGTCGGCGCCGAACGGGTGAGTAGGCACCGAACGGGTGAGTAGGCGCCGAAGCGGTGAGCAGTCGCCGAATCGCGCGGTCGAGCTGCCGCTCTAACGCCGGCGCGTGCCGCCGAGGATGCCGCCCAGCACGCCGCGCAGGATCTGCCGACCGATCTGGCTGCCGGCCGTTCGCGCTGCCTGCTTGGTCATGGCTTCGATCAGACCCTGGCGGCGACCGGTGCCCCACAGCAGCTCGTGCATGCGGCCGCGCGATTCAGGGGCCTCGCCGCTTCGCTCGCCGCGACGGGCTGCGTCACCCGCTTCGCCCTGCCGGCCCGCTCCCCCAGCCTCCGCGCCCCGGCCTGCCGCGGCGGCCTCTGCCACCCGCCGCGTCAGGACCTCGTGCGCCGACTCGCGGTTGACCGCCGTCTCGTACCGGCCGCCGACGGGACTGCGGGAGCGGATCTCGGCGCGCTCCTGATCCGTCAGCGTGCCCATGCGGCAGCGCGGCGGGCAGATCAGCGTGCGCTCGACCGGCATCGGGACGCCTTTGTCCATCAGCATCGAGGTCAGCGCCTCGCCGACGGCGAGCTGACCGATGGCCGCGGCGACGTCGACCTCCGGGTTCGGGACGAAGGTCTCCGCCGCGGCGCGTACCGCTTTCTGGTCACGCGGCGTGAAGGAGCGCAGCGCATGCTGGATGCGGTTGCCGAGCTGGCCGAGGATATCGTCCGGCACGTCGTCCGGAAACTGCGAGCAGAAATAGACGCCAACCCCTTTCGACCGGATCAGGCGCACGACCTGCTCGACGCGCTGGCGCAGCGCCGCGGGCGCATCGTCGAACAGCAGATGCGCCTCGTCGAATGCGAACACGAGCTTCGGTTTGTCGAGATCGCCGACCTCGGGCAGCTCCTCGAACAGCTCCGACAGCAGCCACAGCAGAAACGTCGAATAGAGCCGCGGTTTCAGAATGAGCTGATCCGCCGCCAGCACGCTGATCACGCCGCGGCCGCCGAGATCGGTTCGCATCAGGTCGACGAGCTCGAGCGCGGGCTCGCCGAAGAAGTCCCTGCCGCCGTCTCCCTCGAGAGAAAGCAGTGCGCGCTGGATCGCCGCGATGCTCTGCGTATGCACGAGGCCGTACTCGGCGGAGATTTGTTTGCGATTCTCGGCGACGAACGCCAGCAGCGCGCGCAGATCGTCCAGGTCGAGCAGCAGCAGACCCTGCTCGTCCGCCACTCTGAAAGCGACCTCGAGCACTCCGGACTGCGTGTCGTTGAGCTCGAGCATCCGCGCGAGCAGAAACGGCCCGATCTCCGAGACGGTCGTCCGGATCGGATGCCCCACCTTGCCGTAAAGGTCCCAAAACACGACCGGGCTCGCCTCGGGCGTGTAACCCTCGATGCCGATCTCGGCGGCTCGCTGCTGAATGCGCTCGTTCGCGACGCCTGGCATCGCGAGCCCGGCGACGTCGCCCTTGACGTCCGCCAGCACGACCGGCACGCCGAGCCGCGAGAACCCTTCCGCCAGCACGAGCAGCGACACGGTCTTGCCCGTGCCCGTCGCGCCGGCCACGAGCCCGTGGCGGTTACCATACTTCGCGAGCAGGTGGACCTGCTGCCTGCCCTTGCCTACGAGGATCCGATTCACGGCGCGAGATACGCTGCGAGCGCGTCGAGCCTCTCGTCGCGCGTGAACAACCGGTCGGCACCGACGGCATTGTCGAGCTCGATCAGCGGCCGGGGCAACTGCGCGTCGGTGATACCAGGAGCAAGCGCCATGTCGGTCTCCCCGCTTCTGCGCCCGTGCGGCGGAAGCGATCTTCCGATGGTTGTGACGAATCGGGTTCTTGCCCGTCGGAGCCGATCCGCCCGATCCGCGATCGTCTCTGAGCCGGCGTCTCTGGGCCGGCGTCTTAGAGCCGGCGCGGCTGACACGCCGCCGCGGCGGGCGCTCAGCCGAGCGCGGCGCGCACGCGCTCGAGCTTTGCCCTGACCTCCTTCGCGACGCCGCCGATCTGCGGGTTGTCGACGAGGTCGAGCACGGCCTCCGGGTCCATGAACCCGACCGTGACGGAGCCGTCCTGCTCCTCGCGGACGACGACGTTGCACGGCAGCAGCAGCCCGATGTCGGGCTCCGCTTCGATCGCCCGATGCGCGAGCGGCGGATTGCACGCGCCGAGGATCTTGTAGGGGCGCGTGTCGACGTCGAGCTTGTTCTTCAGCGTCGCCTTGACGTCGATCTCGGTCAGCACGCCGAAACCTTCCGCCTTCAGCGCTTCCGTGACGCGGCCGACCGCATCGTCGAAAGAGCCGCTCATCGTCGTGGAGAATCCGTACATGTTGGACTCCTCGATGTACTCATGTACCAAGTCGCAGGTGGTAGCGCACGAACGCTAGTACAGCACAGACCGCGCCGACTCAGAACTCCAGCAGGAAACCGATTGACGGCACGCTCGGAAGCCAGTAGTCCGCCTCCTGGCGGAACTCCGTCGGCCGGCCCGCGGCGTCGTAGTCCACGGTGTAGTCGACGCAGCAGGGGTTGTCCCGGTTCAACACGTTCGTGACCTCGACGAACCAGGAGAGATCGAGCCGCTCGAGCTCGACCCGACGGGTCGCCTTGACGTCGACGGAAGCGAAGCTCTCGAAGCGCTCCGCGTTGAAGGGCCCTGCCGTCAGCTCGCCGTCGACGAGCGCGAGCGCCGTGACGGGCCAGCCCGAGTGCGCGGTCGCGGCGACCGTGACGCTCCAGCGCGGCCCGCTCCACGTCCCGCCGCCTTTCGCCGACCACGACTCCTCCCAGCTCCGGCGGCGCCAGCCCTGCGGCAGCCTGTCTCGCGCCTCGGCGCGCGCCGCGCTGACCCACCATTCCCAGGCGCCGCTGCGGCCGTCCACGGCGATCTCGATGCCGGCCGCCTCTCCCTCCGTCGGCGCGATCATGACGCGGTCCGGCAACAGCTCCGGAAGCAGCCCGACGCGGGTCACGAGGTTCTCGAAACGCGGCCGCAGACGCTCGAGCTCCTTACGATAAGCCTCGATTCTGAGGACGGCGTCGTCGCCGAGCAGACGCTCGAAACCGAGCACGACGTGCTCGGCTTCCTGCGCCGGGAAAAACCGCGCGACGCCGTCGGCGGCCTGCAGCTCGTCGAGCCCCTGCGCCTGATAGTACCGGCCCCACGAAGCACGCAGCGTGCTGCGCGATCCGACGTCGAACAGGGCGTGCGCGCGCGGGCTCAGCTGACTGTCGTCGGTGTAGCTCTGCCGGTCCCAGCGCAGGCCGAGCTCCGCTGTCAGTCGCTCGACCGGCCGGAAGCGCCATGCCGCGTATGCGCCCTGCTGCCGCCCGTCGAAATCGAGCGCGGTATCGACCGCCGTACCGTCGGAAAGTATCGGCGCCGGAAACTCCGCCGTCAGCGAGACGTCGTACGCCGCATTCGCGCTCTCGAGCTCCGCGCCCCAACGCAGCAGCGAACGGTCGGAGAGCTCGAGCGACCAGTCCGCCTTCAGCGCTTCCACGACGAACCTGCGGTCCTCGGTCAGCGATCCGAAGGCGAGACTCGGATCCGCGATCGAGCCGTCGCGGCTTCCGCCGACGCGGCTGCGCGACAGCAGATAGCTCGACGAGAAGCCCGTGCGGGGCTCGTGATCGACCCGCACCCACAGGTAGCTGTCGTCGTAGTCTGCGCCGGCCGCGGCCACCGGCTCGTCACGCAGCGAGATCTTGTCGTTCAGGAGCAGCATGCCGCCCGTCACGTTCCAGCCGGAATCGAGCGCGAAGCTGACCTTGCTGAAGAAGTCCGTGTATTGCGGCTGACCGATGTCCGTACCGGAAGCGTCGACGAGCAGATCGAGGTTGCCGCGCCGCAGCGATGTGAGCCACGCGCCGCGGTCCCGGGCGAAACGGCCGCTGCTCAGCACGGACGTGGTCAGTGTGCTGACGGCGACCTCGTGATGGCGGCTCGCGATCGGCGTCGCGGACGTCATGTCTACGACGGCGCTCATCCGGTCGCCGAACTCGACCGGGTATCCGCCCGTATGCATCTCGACGGAATCGAGTATCCGCGGGCTGATGCTGCTGAAGAGGCTCTGGAAGCCGCGGAGGTGGAACGGGTCGTAGAGGCGGACGCCGTCGATCGAGAGCAGCGTCTCGTCGCTGTCGCCGCCGCGCACGTTGAAACGCGACGACAACCCGCTGCTCGTGACGCCGGGCAGCACGTGCGTCGCGCGCAGCGCATCGTCGCCGAGCGTCGGCAGCGCCTCGATCTGCCCGCGCTCGAGCCTCTGAGTGGACGGCTCGGTGGGACGGCCGAAGGCGTACCGGCTGGCCGTCACGACGACGTGCTCGAGCTGCGGGGGCGACGGCGTGAACGACGGTCTCGCCGGCGTCGGCGCGGTGGGGAGGCTTTCGCGCGGCGAGGCCACGACGAGCCAGGTGCCGCGCGGGCCCGGCGTCAGAGTCAGACCGAAGGGTGCGATGACGCTGCCGAGTCGCTCGAGCGGACCGCCTCCAGCGGGCGCTTCCCGGACGCGCATGTCGCCGGTCAGCAGCTCGTCGCTGTAGATGACGTTGATGCCCTCGCGCCGCAGCTGCTCGATGTAGTCGACGACGCGAGAGCCGGCGTCGGGCTGGGCGGCCGCGGTCGCCTGCACGAGCAGAATTGCCCACGGCAGGATCGACGGCAGCCTCCGGCGGGAGGATCTGTGGGGGTCCATCGGCGCGCGCGGCCATCTCGACACCTGTCGTCGGGATCGACCTTAGCACCATCGCCCGCTGCGCGCAGGCCGCATGTGCCCGGCCGTCAGGGCGCGTGTGAGACGAGCAGCGTTCCGGCCTCGGCCTCGCTGTAGCTGAACGAGGTCGTGCTCGCGATGACGTCGAGCAGCTCGTCCGGCGTCAGCCCTTCGACCCCGTGCAGCACCAGCATTCCGGCTTCCCGCTCGGCCGCGGCATCGGCGAAGCGCAGCTCTCGCCCGGTTTCGCGCGACAGCCAGCGCAGCAGCGCGTCGAGCGTCTGGCTGTCGCCGCCGCGCACGGTCGCGAGCCCCTCGACCCAGTCCCATGCAGGATCGTGCGCGGCGATCGCCGAGCGCATCGGAGCGCCCTGCGGCGCGATCGTGACCTGGTCGCCGGCCATGGCGGCAATCTCGCGCGCCTCGTCCTCGAACAGGACCTGACCCTCGCGCACGCGCACTCGCACGCGCGCGTCGGCGAAACGGACCTCGTACTGCGTGCCGACGTGCCGGACCGTGCCGAGCGGCGTCTGCACGTCCAGCACGACCGCGCCCACCGTCGTCGCGGACGGGCGAACCCCGCTGTCCACGTAGAGCGTGCCGCGCCGAAGGTCCACGCGCGCGGGCGATGCGAACAGTACTTCGGTCTCCTCGTCTACGCGCATCACGGCGCCCGCCGCAAGGCCCACCGCGGCGCGCCCGCCCGCTCCGGTTCGAAGCGTTCCGCCCTCCGTCACGACGACGTCCGCCCCGGCCGTCTGCCCGTCCACGTATACCGGGCCCGACGCGACCGCCAGCGTTGCCACCGGTTCGCCCGGCGAGTCCGTCGCCTGCTCGAGGCGGACCAGCAGCGCGACCGCGCCGAGCGCGGCGGCGGCCGCGAGCCACCGCATCGGACGGCGGCGCGGCCGCGCGGCCGCCCGGGCCGCACGAGCGCTGCCGACGGCCCGAATATCCGCCGCGCGGGCGTCGCCGACCGCTCGAGAATCCGCCTGCGTGGCCGTCTGCGCATTCGCCCGCGGGTTCGCCTCCGTGGCCGCCTGCGCGTTTGCCTGCGCGTTTGCCTGCTCACGGCCGCCCGCCTCGCGCCGCCACGCGTCGCGCACGGCAGCGTAGACGCGCGCCCGCGCTTCGGGCGACGCGGACGGACCACGGCCGGCCGACTTGATGAGCTGCTCGATCGGGTCGTCGCGCGACCCGGAGTCCTGGTTACTCATCAGCTCCTCCTATCGCGCCGTCGAGCACGTCCGGGTGCCCGACGGCGCAAAACCCCTGCCTGAACGCGACGCGGGCGCGGCTCAGCGTCGACTCGGCGGCTTTCGGCGCCACTTCGAGCCGCGCCGCGATCTCCTTGACGCTGAGGCCCTGGATGTACTTCCACTCGAGCACGTCGCCGTAGCGCGTCGGCAGATGATCGAGGATCGCCTGCACGACGCGGCGCACCTGCTCGTTGCGCATCGACGCCTGCGGATCGTCGAGCGGCGTCGACGCGAGCGCCTCGAGCGCGCTGCGCACCTCGTCGCTGTCCTCGAAAGGCACCGTCTGTCCCGCCTGCCGGCCCCTCGCCCGGAACATGTCCGCGATCGTGTTGCGGCAAATCTGACAAAGCCACGTAAACAAGGCGGCTTCTCCCCTGAAATACTTCAGCTTTTCCATCGCTCGGCACATCGTCTGCTGAACCGCGTCCTCGGCGGAATCCGGGTCCCCCGGCAGGCGAGTCAGCGCGAACCGGTAGAGCCGATCGAAATAGGCGTTGAAAAAATCGTCGAACGCTCGCTGGTCGCCGGCCAGCATCCTGTCCACGAGGACCTTGTCGTCATCCGCTTGCATGTACCGCTATCCGCTCGAGCTCGTGGGTTTAGACGCGTTTGGGGTCGGAAATCCTTCGCTGCGAACCCGCCTCGGCGGCGGCCGGCCGACGCCGCGCAGCCCCGCGAAGGATTTTTCGCCCGTCCCTCGTCTAACGCCGAGAACGTGGGCCCGCGCGGCCCGCGGGCGTCCGTAATCCGTACATCTCCAGGGAGGTTGAAACATGGGAGGCCCGACGTTGAAACGTTTGTGCCGCTGGCCGTCGCGCATTATGCCCGCCTCGTTGACGGTCGCGCTTGCGCTGGCGGGGGCCGCGGCAACGGCCGCCGCGGAAATTCCGGCCGAGCTCGGTCCGGTGAGCGGGAAGGTCGTGCTCGTGGATTTCTGGGCCTCGTGGTGCGCGCCGTGCCGCCGGTCCTTTCCGTGGATGAACTCGATGCATCGCAAGTATGGCGAGGACGGCCTCGAGATCATCGCGGTCAACGTGGACAAGGAGCGTGCGCTCGCGGACGGCTTTCTGGCGGAGACGCCCGCCGAGTTCGCCGTACGCTTCGACCCGGCCGGCGCACTGGCCGAAACCTTCGACGTCAAGGCCATGCCGAGCTCGTTCCTGCTCGACGGTTCCGGGGAGGTCATCGCGGCGCACTACGGCTTCAGGACCGCGGACGCCGAGGAATACGAACGACGGATACGCGCCGCGCTCGCGCAGAGCGGCAGTGAAGACGACGAACCGAAAGAGGGTACACGATGACGCCTGAAGACAGAGCCACGAAAACGGGATCGGCGAGCGGCGCAACGGCGCTGCTTGCGCGGTCGCTCGCCGCGATCGGCGTTGCGGCGTCCGTTGCGGCCCTGGCCGGCTGCGCCGGCCTCGGCGTGCAGCCGTGGGACCGCGACGTGCTGGCCCGGGACGACATGCAGCTGACGAGCGATCCGCTCGAGGCATCGCTCGACGAGCACATCTATTTCAGCAAGGAAGCCTCGAGCGGCGGACGCGGCTTCGGCGGAGGGGGCTGCGGATGCAACTGAATCGAAACGGGCGGCGCTCGCGTCGCCAGCCCGCGGAGGTCGGCGCCGCGCTGGCCGCG
>JAFGNC010000239.1 GCA_016927175.1 Gammaproteobacteria bacterium
GGCAGCGCGGCGGCGATCTGTGCCTCCGTCGGCTCGGAAGTCGGCTCCGCGGCCGGTCCGCGGCCGGGGACGGTTGGCCCTTGGGCACGCGCCGCAGGCGTGCCGCCGAGCACCGTCGCAGCCGCGAAACCCGCCGCGCCGGACAGCACTCCTCGGCGGGACAGTTGCGGAGCGCCGAGGCTGCGCTCGGACGCCATGTGCTTGATCATCCTCATTCCTCGTCTCTTGGTGTTCTCGCTGTTCTCACGCTCTGCACACCGCTTCATCCGATCGCTTCCGCGCGCGCCGGCGGCGACTCGGCCTCCTCGCCACCGGCCCGTTTGACCTTCATCTGGAACGGCTCGCTGTTCACAATCCCAAGCACGATCGAGGAGAAACGATAGCGCTCGCCTTCCGCGTCGCGAATGATCCTGCGCACCGCCGGCATGTCGTAGTGCTCGAGAATACGGCCGAGCGCGTAGGTCAGGAGCCTTTCCGTCATCGCTGTCACGACCTGCTCGTCGCGGTCGAGCAGCGCCTGCCGCATCTCGATCGGTCCGTCGATCACACTGCCGTCGGCAAGTTCGGCGACCGTATCGACGGGTCGCCCGGCTTCCGTGTCACGCCAGCGCCCTACGAGATCGAAGTTCTCGAGCGCGAACCCGAAAGGATCGATGAGCTGATGGCAAGACGCGCAGGCCGTATCGGTGCGATGCCGCTCCATGCGTTCGCGCAGCGTTTTCGCCTCTGCTACGGACGACTCCTCGGACAGGTCCGCTTCGACTCCGGGCGGTGGCGGAGGGACTTCTGCGCCCAGCATGTTCTCTACGATCCAAACGCCGCGAACCACGGGTGAGGTACGGTTCGCGACCGAGGTTACGGTCAGGATACTGCCGTGGCCGAGCAGCCCGCGGCGCGGGCTGTCCGCATCGAGCTCTACGCGCCGCATGTAGCTGCCGCGCACGCCGAAAATGCCATAGTGTTCGGCAAGGCGCTCGTTCAGATAGGTGTAGTCGGCATCGAGCAAGTCGAGGACGGTACGGTCCTCGCGGATCACGCTCGAGAACAACAGCTCGGTTTCGCCGCGAAACGCTTCGCGAAGATTGGCGTCGAACTCCGGGTCCTGAGGCAACGCGTCGCGCAGCTCCCGCAGCTTGAGCCACTGACCCGCGAAATTCTCGACCAGCGCATGGGCTCGCGGATCGGCGAGCATCCGCAGCACTTGCTGCTCGAGCACGTCCGGCTCGCTGAGCCCGCCGGCGCTCGCCGTTTCGATCAGTTCCTCGTCCGGAATGCTGCTCCACAGGAAAAACGACAGCCGGGACGCGAGCTCGAGATCACTGATTCGATAAACCTCGCCGGCCGCGAGATCCGCCGGCTCCGCCTCGAAGCGATACAGAAAGCGCGGATCGATCAACAACCGCGATAGGGCTTGCTGAATGCCGGTTTCGAAATCGCCTTCCCGCCGGCCCTGGCCGTAGAACGCCATCAGCGTGTCGATCTCGGCATCGTCGCTTTGCATCGGCCGCCGAAATGCTTTCGTGGCAAGGTTCGTCAGGATCCGGCGCGCACAGGCTCCTTCCTTGTCCGCGCGCTCGGGATAGCACGTGAAGATCGCTCGCCGGCTCGGCGTGTCGCCCGGACCCGTGGCATCGAAAGGCCCGTGGATCTCGACGTTTCGGATGCCGCCGGGCGCGGAATAAGACCCATAAAGCTCGTTGACGCCCGCGCAGCGCTGCTCGTCGACGAGCGCGACTGCGACCGTCTGAGGCCCCGCAGCCACCCGAAGGCGAAATTCCGCAGGATTATCGACATCCACCGGCTCCCCATTGAGGGCGACGTCGATCTTCGGCGGCGGGCAAAACCGCTGGCCGCTCAGCACACCGGTGCCGCGCCCCGCCACGTGAAACTCGTATGTCGCGTCGAGCGGAAAGTTGTGTGTGAACAGCATGCCGCCCCGCGTGCCGAGCGGCAGACCTTCGAGGTGACGATCCTGCGACAGGCCGGCCGGCGCGTCGTAGCGGACTTGACCCGGAACGAGCGAGCGATCGCCCACGGCTTCGCGGCTGATCTTCATCGCGGCGTTCACATAGCTCTGGATCAGAGTCGGCGATACCGTGAGTGCGTTTGCGATGTTGTCGAAACCGCGGATGGCATCATCGGCTGGCAGCGAGGCGACCATCGCGCTCGCATCGTACGCGAGCAGGTCGCGGACGGCGTTCCTGTACTCTACGCGGTTCAGTCGTGACAGGCCTTCGACGCCCGGGTTCGGAGCCTCGGCCGCGGCGCGATCGAGCCGCGCCTCGAGCTCGGCCGCGAACCGGTCGAGCACCGCGCGCTCGGGCCGCGGCTCGCCCGCCGGCGGCATGAAGCCCGTCCGCACCTTACGCACGGCGCGTTCCCAGATCTCCGCATCGGCAGGAAGGTCGTGGAGCTCGAGCGTGTCGAAGGCCACATTGCCCGCGAACTCCGCGTAGTTGTGGCATTCCACGCAATACTCGTCGAGCAACGCGCGCGGGTCGGGCGAACCATCGAGCACGCCCGTCACGCGAATGGCGCCGAGCAGCGCAAGCCCGCCCGCACCGGCCGCGGCGCTAATGGCGGCCGCCAGCCGATATCCGCCGATCTTCGAGCGCCCACTCATAAGCAGTTCTTCGCTAGATCGCGAACTGCACTCCCCCGAAATACCGCCGGCCGATCATGCCGAGCGTGCCAGCATTACAAGCCCGATCCGCGGAAGCTGCCCGCCCCGGCCCACGAGCAGCGCTATAGCCGTACGCCCTGCTCCGCTGCCTTTATGCTATGTTGTATAGCAATCCCTGGCAACAGTGGCTCGGCTCAAGATTCTTCCAGCAGCCGCCGGGACGGCGTCCGTCGTGATGACGCGCCTGCCTATCCATGCAGGCTCGTGCTGCCGGCGGAGCTCGGGCCGTCAGCGCGACGCACCGCCCTCACTCGCCGAGATCCGGTACCGGATCGAGGCGGCGGAAAGCCGCGAGCAGCTTCAGCAGCTCGTTCCTTTCCTTCGAGCCGAGGCGCGCCTCGAGATCGCGCTCCAGGCGGTCGTGGAGGTCCAGCAACTTCAGCGTGAGCCTTCGGCCGGCCGGGGTCAGGCGCACGACTCGGGAACGCCGGTCGACAGCATCCGTACGGCGGGTGACGAGCTCGCGTTCCTCCAGCTCGGCGAGGAGCGTGACGATGTTGGCGCGCTCGATGTTCAGCGCTTTGCCAAGGGACGATTGACGTATCTCGGGATTGTAATGGATCAGACCCAGAATCGAGAACTGAACCGGCCGGATATTGAGCGGGCCGAAAGCGGTGGCGAAGCGCTGCATCTGCACGCCAAGCGCACGGCGCAGGTTATAGCCGATAAGATTGTCCAGCATCGTAACGTCGACGTTGCCTTCACCTTCGGCCAACGACGCCTCGACAACCTCTCCGTGCCGCTTGGATCGTCTCGTCATATTCGCACGACGTTCAGCCACGCTAACTCCCTCGCCCGCTAATCGCTCCAGCCGATCTATTCTCCCGATGCGAGCCGGGCTTGCAAGCTCGGCCGCTCTCGAATGAGAACCCGCTACCCGCCAGGCGAGTCGCGAGCTTTATGCCCGAGCCTTCATGCTCCGCCCGGCGAGGCCCTGCGTGGGGTCGGCGGTCGGCGTTCCTGTCTGACTCTCCGGGCCCGGGCCGGAAGCGCCTCGGCGGCCGGTTGCGGGACGGACGGCCTGTCGATCGCGCGAAGGAGCTCGGCTTCGAGCTGCTGGTGGCGGATCCAGTAGAGCTGAAGAGCTTCATCCATCGACAACGGCGAAATGAACAAGCGGCGCTCGGGACGGAGTTCGCCGATCCCTTCGCCGGGAAGGAGCTTCAGCGCTTCGCGTATTGGCATGCGGCTGGCAGCAAGCGCTCCGCCAGCGCGAGCTCGCGCCTCTCCTGTGCTCGGCGCCATATTGTACCCGCGATCATCTTCCGATTGTATACAAAACCGCTATCTGATATAACGACCGTCAACTGCTATTCGCTATAACGACTTTACCTGCAGCACCGCCGACCCGGCCGTTCGGCCGGGCGAGTGAACGTCGCTTCGGTGGCATGTATCAACGGGGGAGGATAAGAATGATCAGCGATCACGAGCGCAGAGCGCGTAAGGCTTTACTTTCGGCATGCATCGCCGCAATCGTCGCGGGGGGCGATGCGTGGGCGCAGGAAGCCGATGAACCCCTCGAGGAGATTACGGTCACCGGCTCCCGCGTCCGTCGGACTGACGGCATGGCCGAGCCGACACCGGTCACGACGCTGTCGCCGCAGGAGCTGTCGGCCTTCGAACCGGGCAGCACCGTAGCGGAGCAACTCGACGCATTGCCGCAATTCTTCAACACCGGCACGGCGCAGCGCGGCGGAGCGGCGTTCTTCGGCGACGGCGGCGGCAGCTATCTGGACATGCGCGGCCTGGGGCGGGATCGTACCCTCGTGCTGTTCGACGGCTTGCGCGTCGTGCCCGCCGACAAGCGCGGCCAGGTCAACGTCGATACGCTGCCGACTGCGCTGGTGCGCTCGGTCGACGTCATCACGGGCGGCGCGTCGGCGGCCTATGGCGCCGATGCCCTCGGCGGCGTCACGAACTTCATTCTCGATCGGGAGTTCGAAGGCTTCAAGCTCGATGCCAGCACGGGCATGAACGACTTCGACAACGACGGAAAGAACTACAACGTCTCGGTTGCAGGGGGCGTCGAGATCGGCAACCGGTTCCACATCATCGGCTCCGTCCAGAGGCGTCACGTCGACGAGATCAACCGCAACCCCGATGAGCTCGACCGAAGCTGGTTCCAGCGTTGGGGTTACGTGACCAATCCGGCTTACGACCCGTCCGATCCGCCCGGCACGAATCCCGAACGTCTGGTCATGCCGTGGGTCGCGCCAGCCGGCATACACGTCAACGGCTTGATCCGCCCGGGTCCTTTCGGCGTGCTCGGCCCGAGCGCCCTCGCCGGTATGCGGTTCACCGACGACGGGAGTGCCCTCGTGCCGTTCGATACGGGCGATCTGTCCGACCGTTCCGTGATCGTCGGCGGCCCCGAAGCGACGACGAGCCATCTGACGCAGGCCGGCGGCCCGGCCGGCTCCGAGGTCGAGCAGACCAACGCTTTCCTGGGCGCCAAGTTCGCCATCACCGATACCCTCGAGCTGTTCGCCGACGTGCTGATCGGCTCCGTCGAGTCGAACAGCACGCCGTACGTCAGCGGGGCAACGTTATCCAGCATCTGGGCGCCGACGATCTATCGTGAGAACGCCTACCTGCCCGACAGCGTAGGGGCGATCATGGACGCCGAGAACCGCACTTCGTTCCGACTCTCGAAGGGCGGCAGCTATCCCGGGGTCCTCGACATCGACACGCACGGCCGATCGCACAACGACTTCGATACCGAGATGTTCCGCCTCGGCTTCGACTGGGCGATGAACGACAACTGGCAGATGCGCTTCTCGTGGCAGACCGGCGAGAGCGAGAAGCTGACCGCCGAATTCGACTCATTGCGCGTCGACCGTCTCCACCTCGCGATCGACGCGGTCGAGGTCTACGGCGACATGCGCGACGAGGACGGTGACGGCATCGTCGATCTCATCGCCGACGCGGACCGCGGCACGGGCACGATCGTCTGCAACGTGCAGCGCTACAACCCGACGCCCGAGCAGCTCGCGTCGGCCTCCGCGATCCAAGGCAGGACGAAGAC
>JAFGNC010000240.1 GCA_016927175.1 Gammaproteobacteria bacterium
CGCCGCGGCGGCGCGGCCGAGGTCGTCGGGCAGTCCCGCGCGGCCGAGCGCCGTGCTCGACGCGACGAAGCGATTCAACTGCTCGTCGTCGCGCACGGCCCCGCCGCCGAAGTCCGTCTCGACGGCGCCAGGCGCGAGCGTCGTGACACTGATGCGTCGAGAGCCGAGCTCCTTCGCCAGGTAGCGGCCGAGGACCTCCATGCCGCCTTTCATCGCCGCGTAGGCCGAGTGGCCGGGCAGCGTGAAACGCGTGAGGCCCGTCGAGACGTTCATGACGCGGCCCCCGTCCGCGATCAGCGGCAGGAGCTTTTGCGTCAGGAAGAACGGGCCCCGGAGGTGAACGTTCATGAGCCGATCGAACTGCTCGGTCGTCGTTTCCGCGAACTTTGCGTGCGTCCCGATTCCGGCGTTGTTGACGAGAATGTCGAAGTCGTCGCGGCCCCACTGCGCTTCGAGCACGGCACGGACGACCGCGACGAATGCGTCGAACGACGTGACGTCGGCCACGTCGAGGGCGAACGCCGCGGCTCGGCGGCCCTTGCCCTTGATCTCCCCGACGACCGCTTCGGCGGCGGACCGTTGGGTCCTGTAGGTCAGGATGATGTCCGCGCCCTTGTCGGCGAGATGAAGCGCCACGCTCCGGCCGAGACCGCGGCTTCCTCCGGTGATGATCGCAATGCTCATTCCTGCTCTCCCTGGAACGGATGACCCGTGCTGCCCGCGGGCCGCACGACGTCCGCGATGCGGCTCCAATGCTTCCCACGCGGAAACGAGGCGTCAGTCTGCCGTTCACGTTGCGCAGCGGGGATGCACAGGACTTCGAAGGTATTGCCCGATCCTGCAAAATTCTCGTCGAGACGGGTCTCCGGCGATATAGTGTTGCCGACCATCTGAGGAGCCTCGACATGGAAAACAAGGATGTGCTTGGCGAGCTGGCCGCCATGGTCGCGCGCCATGCGGCCGTCGACGGCATGCACGATACGGCCGTGAAGGGCCTGCAGTGCTTGCGCATGTCGGATCCGAGCGCGCCGATACCGGCGGTTTACAACCCGTCCCTGTGCGTCGTCGTGCAGGGATGCAAGCAGGTTCTGCTCGAAGACGAGGTCTATCACTACAGGCCCACTCACTACCTGGCGGTATCCGTCGATCTGCCCGTCCTGGGGCAGGTCGTGCAGGCGAGTCCTGCCGAGCCGTACTTGTGCGTCAAGATCGAGATCGATCCGCGCGCGCTCACCGACCTCCTAGCTCAGGTCGGCGACGCACCGGCGCCGAGTGCCGTGACACCGCGCGGGCTCTTCGTCGGCAGAATGGACGACGCGTTGCTCGACGCCGTGATGCGGCTCGTGCGCCTGCTGGACACGCCAACGGACGTTCCGGTGCTCGCGCCGATGATCGTGCGCGAGATTCATTACCGGTTACTGCGCGGCGAGCATGGCAACGCGGTCGCGGAGCTGGCGGCGGCCGGCAGCAACATGCAGAGGATCGCGGAAGCCATCCGCGCGATGAAGTCCGATCTCGCGCGGCAGCTGCGCATCGGCGAGCTTGCTGCGATGACTCACATGAGCCCTTCTTCGTTCCACCATCACTTCAAGGCCGTCACCGCGATGAGCCCTCTGCAATACCAGAAACG
The DNA here is from genome assembly GCA_016927175.1 of Gammaproteobacteria bacterium. Taxonomy (GTDB): domain Bacteria; phylum Pseudomonadota; class Gammaproteobacteria; order Steroidobacterales; family Rariloculaceae; genus ZC4RG20. The sequence continues at coordinate 1,631 of JAFGNC010000240.1, forward strand.
ACTGCGGCTGACGCAGGCCCGCCAGATTCTGCTGTCCGAGAACGCGGACGCGACCAGCACCGCCTATCGGGTGGGTTACGAAAGTCCGTCGCAGTTCAGCAGGGAATACGCTCGGATGTTCGGCGCACCGCCCATACGCGACGTCGCCAAGCTGCGAAACATCATGGCGCCGGCGAATGCCGAAGAGCCGCTTGCGGCAGCCCGACTCGCGGCCGCGGTGGAGGCCGTCGGATAGATCTGCTCGGCCGCAGGCAGCCGGGACGGCTCGAGCCTCGTCACGCGAGCGTCGTCTTCGCCCTGTACTCGCACAGGTCCCGAATGACGCAGGCGGGGCAGTCGGGCTTGCGCGCGCGGCACACATAGCGCCCGTGCAGGATCAGCCAGTGATGCGCGTCCTTTGCATACTCGGGCGGAGTCACCTTCGTGAGCCTGTCCTCGACCTCGCGCACCGTTTTGCCCTTCGCGAGCCCGGTCCGATTCGCGACGCGGAAGATGTGCGTGTCGACCGCGATCGTCGGCTCGCCGAAAGCCGTGTTCAGGATCACGTTGGCCGTCTTACGGCCGACGCCGGGCAGGGTCTCGAGCGCCGCGCGATCGCGCGGAACCTCGCCGCCGTGCAGCTCGACGAGCGCCCGGCTGGTCGAGATCAGATTTTTCGCCTTCGTGTTGAACAGCCCGATCGTCTTGATGTAGTCCTTCAGGCCTTCCTCGCCGAGCGCGAGCATGTCCGCCGGGGTGCGAACGACCTGAAACAGCTTCGCCGTGGCCTTGTTGACTCCGACGTCCGTCGCCTGCGCCGACAGCACGACCGCGACGAGCAGCTCGAAAGGGGAGCCGTAGTTCAGCTCCGTCGTCGGGTTCGGATTGTGCTTCGCCAGACGCTCGTATATCAGCCGGCGCTTGGCCGCATTCACGAAGAGCGTTCCTCGGCCGAGGCCGGGACTTCGCTGGCGGGCAGCCGGGCAGGCTCTCGCTCGCGCACGATCAGGTTGCGGATCGCGAGCAGGATCGCGAGACCGAAGAACGCACCCGGCGGCAGCACAGCGGCGAGCATGCCGTCGAACGGCATCTCGAGGCGCAGCAGATCCTCGCCGCCGATGAGCAGCGACGTGCCGGCGAACAGCGTGCCCTGACCCGCGATCTCGCGCAGCCCGCCGAGCGCGACCAGCACGAAGCAGAAGCCGAAGCCCGTTGCGAGGCCGCTGCCCGCCGCGACCCAGACGGGACGCCGGCTCGCGACCGTCTCCGCCTGCGCGAGGATCGCGCAGTTCGTGATGATCAGCGGGATGAAGAGCCCGAGCACCTCGTGAAGCTCGTGCAGGAACGCGTTCGTCAGCAGGTCCACGCTGGTCACGAGCGACGCGATGATCAGCACGAACAGCGGGATGCGCACGATCGGCACCAGCGAGCGCCGCATCGACGAGATCGCGACGTTCGTGAACACGAGCACGGCCGTCGTCGCGATGCCGAGCGCAAAGCCGTAGACGACCGTGGTCGTGATCGCGAGCAGCGGACACAGCCCGAGGAGCTGCACGAGGGCTGGATTCTCGGACCACAGCCCCGACCAGACCGGCGTTCTCGCTTCGTTGGTGCCAGCGGTGATCATTATTCCTCGGCTTCGGCCGCCTCGGCCTCGGAGGCCCTGGCGGCCGCGGCGAAAAGCTCTTCGCGATGGCGTTCGAAGTATACCAGCGTGTTGCGGACGGCCTTGACGACGGCGCGCGGCGTTACCGTCGCCCCGGTGATCGAATCGAACGCGCCGTCGTCCCTGTCGACGGCCCACAGCTCGTACGGCGGGTCCTCGAGACTGCGGCCGTCGAACTGCAGGATCCAGCCGGACTTGCGCAGCTCGATCAGGTCGCCGAGCCCCGGCGTCTCGCGATGAGAGAGCACGCGTACGCCGGTCAGCACGCCGCCGGGCGTTACGCCCACGAGCAGCCTGATCGGCGCGTTGTAGCCGTCCGGCGCCACCGGCGCCAGGATCGCGGCCACGGGACGGCCGCCCTCGGTCGCGACGAAGACGTCGACCGGCTCATCGGTGCCGAGCAGCTCCCGATCGGTCGCCGTGATGCGTATCGGCACGAGCCCGCGGTCCTGCAGCCGCGGGTCGAGCACGCTGTTCAGGCTCGCGAGCAGCCTGGCCCGCTCGTTCGCGGCGATCCGCTCCCGGCTGAGCTCATGGCTCGCCGTCACGAGCACGGCGGCGCCGGTCGCGACGAGCCCGACCAGCAGCAGCGTCCGCCATGCGCTACCTTGCCGAATGTCCATAGATCCGCGGCCGCGTGTAGCGGTCGATCAGCGGCACGGAGGCGTTCATCAGCAGCACGGCGAAAGCGAGGCCGTCCGGATATCCGCCCCAGGTCCTTATCCCGTACGTCAGCAGGCCGATGCCCGCCCCGTAGATCAGCCGGCCGCGGTCGCTCGCCGCGGCGGATACCGGGTCGGTCGCGATGAAGAACGCGCCGAGCATCGCCGCGCCGCTGAAAAGGTGAAAGCCCGGACCCGGATAGCGGCTCGGATCGATCAGGTGAAGCAGCGTCGCCGGCGCGAGCAGCCCGCCGAGCGTCGCCGTCGGGATCTGCCAGCGGATCACGCCCGCGTAGAGAAGATACAGCCCGCCGAGGCCGATCATGTTGTTGACCCATTCCCAGCCGCGTCCGCCGAAGTCGCCGAACAGCGAACCGGCGCGCAGCTCGCTGAACGTGCGCGCCGAGCGCAACCCTTCCCTGACGATATCGAGGGGCGTCGCCCGCGTCAGCGCGTCGATCGCCACGTCCGGCGGCAGCGTGCCGCCGAGGCTGTACGCGAGCGTCGCGACGAAACCGAGATGCCGATAGTCGAGGTCGCCCATGCGCGGCGGGATCCACTGCGTCATCTCGACGGGGAAGGACACGAGCAGCAGCACGTATCCGACCATCGCCGGGTTGAACGGGTTCTTGCCGAGCCCCCCGTACAGTTGCTTGGCGAGCGAAATCGCGACGAAGCCGCCGACGGCCGGAATCCACCACGGGACCAGCGGCGGAATCGCGAACGACAGCAGCGCCGCGCTGACGAAGGCGCTGCCGTCGCGCAGGGAACGGCGCGGCGAGCGGCGGCGCAGCAGCAGTATCGCGGCTTCCGTCGTCAGGGCCGCGGCGGCCGCGACGATGAAGTTGATCAACAGCCCGTAGCCGAAGAACCACGTGTAGACGGCGGCGGCGGGGACCAGCGCGTACAGCACCTGCCGCATGATCTGCGGCACGCTCTGGCGAGGCGCTGCGTGCGGCGGCGCTGCGGTCCGAAACTCCAAAGCTCAGGACTCTTCGGCGCCGCGGCGGCGGCGCGCGCGCTCGACGGCCGCCTCGATGGCCCTGCGGCGCGCGTCTTCGTCGGCATGCACCTCGGCGCGCAGCGCGTCCTGCGCTTCCCGCGCGTCGCGTTCGGCTTCCTCCAGCCTCTGTGTGCGGCGGCGGTATCGCTCCTCGGCCTCTGCCGACAGCTCGAGCTGTCGCGCGTGCTTCGCGTGGTCGCGCTTCGCGCCGCGGAAGCGCTCCGTCAGCACGATGTGGCTCGGGCACACGACGTCGCAGCAGCCGCATTCGATGCAGTCGTCGAGACCGAGCATCTCGAGCCCGCTGTAGTCGTGCGCCGTCGCGGCGACCAGGATCTCCTGCGGCATCAGCCGCGCCGGGCAGGCGGAGGCACACTCGCCGCAGCGGATGCAGGCCCACTCCTCGAAATCGAGCCGAATCTCGGCAGGCGCGGCGGCGATGACGCAGCTCGTCGCTTTGGTGATCGGCACGTCGTCGCGGGGCAGCGCGTAGCCCATCATGCTGCCGCCGTGAATCAGCCGCTCCACGTGCCGGGTATAGCCGCCGCAAAGCTCGATCAGGAAACCGATCGGCGTGCCGATCGGAGCTTCGATGTTGCGCGGATTCGCGACGCCCGCGCCCGTCACGCTGACGATGCGGGTCGTCAGCGGCTCGCCGCGCCTCGCAAGCCGGTACAGCGCGAACGCGGTGCCGACGTTCTGGCAGACATGGCCGATGTCGGTCGGATAACTGCCGCTCGGGACCTCTTCACCGGTCAGCAGCTCGATCAGCTGCAGCTCTCCGCCGGCCGGGTAGATCGTCGGCACCTCTGCCAGCCTCAGACGCGGGTCCGCCGCAGCGCGCGCCGCAGCGGCGATGGCCTCGATCGCGCGCGGCTTGTCGCGCTCGATCGCGATGATGCACTGCGGAGCGCCGACGAGCTCGCACATCAACAGCGCTCCCGCCACGATCTCGCCCGCGGACTCGCGCATCAGCATGTCGTCGCAGCTGATGTAGGGCTCGCACTCGGCGCCGTTCACGATCAGCGTTCGGCACGGCACCGCCGCGGCGAGCTTTGCGGCGGTCGGGAACACGGCGCCTCCGAGGCCGGCGAGCCCGCCGTCGAGAACGCGGCGCAGCTGCGCTTCGCGGTCGTCGGGCCAGGGCGGGACGGGCTCGGACGTAGCCGCGCGGTCCGCGCCGTCCGTCTCTATCACCACACACAGCGAGCGTCGCAGCCGGTTGCCGGCCGGCGCGAGACGTTCCTCGATCGCCGTGACGCGTCCGGAGCTCGAGGCGTGCACGGCCGCGGAGGGCGGCGCTCCGGGGATCGCGATGACCTCGCCCTTTGCGACCTGCTGGCCCACCTCGACGACCGGCTGCGCCGGCTCGCCGCCGTGCTGCCGCAAGGCGATCACGAGCTCCGGCGGCACGACGCCCCGCAGGATCGGCTGCGTCGTGGAGATGTCCTTGTGCGCGAGCAGCCTTAACCCGCCGGTCAGCCGCCGGTCGAGCGTCAACTCAAGCATGGTGCGGACTCGTCGAAG